>NZ_DJTK01000053.1:89154-94327 GCF_002438225.1 Pseudomonas sp. UBA6310
GACTGGAGCGAAACCGAGCGTGCGGAGTTCTACGACGACGCCGACCCGCAGGCATTCTTCGAGGCGCTGATCGAGTGCGAAGCCAAGCCGGCGTCGAAGGCGTTCTTCATCGCCGAGGCTGGCGATTACGCTGCGGTGATGTCGCCGGCCGGAAAGGTGCAGATGTATTACCTGCTGGAATCCGAGGAAACCGACGAAGGGCTGCGCTGCGTGCTGCTGCGCGACGACGAGCTGGACGCCTGAGACCGGCGGTGACGGGCGGCGCGCCGGTCAGGCGACGTTGAAGCGCAGTTCGAAGCGGATGCGCCGCGCGCCGTCCTGGCTGACGCTCACCGAGCCGCCGTGCAGACGCATGATCGCCGCGACGATGGCCAGGCCGAGGCCGTTGGACTCACCGCCCTGGCGTGCCAGGTCGGCGCGGTAGAAGCGGTCGAACAGCCGCTCCAGTTGGCCGGGATGCAGCGGCGAACAGCCGTTCTCCACCTGGATCAGGCAGGCGCCCTTCTCTTCCCGCACGCGGATGAGGATTTCGCTGCCGGCGTCGGCATAGCGGATCGCGTTGGCCACCAGGTTGCTCAGGGCGCGGCGCAGCAGCATCGGATCGGCGCGCAGGCGGCCACCGCCTTCGTGGCGCAGCTGCAGCTGGCGTTCGTCGGCGAGGCCCTCGAAGTAGGCGACGATGCGCTGGATTTCCTCTTCCAGCTCCAGCTCGCGCAGGTCGAGAACCGCCTGGGCATCGTCGGCGCGGGCGAGGAACAGGATGCTTTCGACCATCCGCGCGATGCGCTCCAGCTCGTCGAGGCTGGAGGCCAGCACGCCCTGGTATTCGTCGACGCTGCGCGGCTGCTGCAGGGTGACCTGGGCGGTGCCCATCAGCGAGCCGACCGGCGTGCGGATCTCATGGGCGAGGTCGGCGGAGAACTGGGTCAGGCGCCGATAGCCGTCGTCCAGGCGTTCGAGCATGGCGTTGAAGGCCTGGCTCAGCTGGCTCAGCTCCACCGGCGTGTCGGCCAGTTGCAGGCGGCTGTGCAGGCGCGCCGGGGTGATCGCCGCCGCCTGTTCGGCGATCCGCCGCAGCGGGCGCAGGCCGCGGTGCAGCAGCAGGAAGCCGAGCGCCGCGGTGAGCAGGAAGGCCAGCACTACCGCCGCGCCGATGCGCCAGCGGAAGGTTTCCAGCATGGCCATTTCCTTGACCAGCAGGTGCGCGGCGGTGATCCGCACGTCGCGCCCGTCCAGTTGCACCCGCGCCTGGGCGGCGCGCAGCGGAACATCGCCGGGGGCCACGCCGCTGTGCAGGTCGGCGAGGCCCAGCGGCTCGCCATCGGCCACCGCCTGCAACGCCGGCAGCGCGGCGCCACGCGGGTTGACGTTGATCAGCGGCGGCTGGCCGGCCTCGCCGATGAGGAAGATGTCGTCTTCCGCGCCGAGCATGTTCTCCACCAGTTGCGGGCTGGCCTGCAGCTGTTCGAGGCTGAGGTCGTAGTGCAGCAGCTTGCGGAAATGATCGAGACGGGCGAGCACGCCGTAGTCGCTGCGCTGCAATAAGGTCGCCTGCAGCGAATGGTAGAGGTACATGCCGGCACCGCCGACGGTGAGCATCGCCACCACCGCGAAGGCCAGGCTGGCACGCAGGATCAGCGAGGGCTGGCGTCGCACGGGCGCACCTCGCAGAGGTAGCCGATGCCGCGCACGGTGTGGATCAGTTTGCTTTCGTAGGGGTGGTCGACCTTGGCACGCAGGCGCTTGATGGCGACGTCGACGACATTGGTGTCGCTGTCGAAATTCATGTCCCAGACCTCGGAGGCGATCTGCGCGCGCGACAGCACCTCACCCTCGCGGCGCAGCAGCAGGTGCAGCAGGGCGAACTCCTTGTTGGTCAGGGTGATCGGCTGGCCCTGGCGGGTCACGCGGCGGCGCAGCAGGTCCAGTTCCAGGTCGGCGAGGTGGAAGTGGTCAGCCTCGCGCACCACGCCACGGCGCAGCACGGTGCGGATGCGCAGCAGCAGCTCGGTGAAGGAGAACGGCTTGACCAGATAGTCGTCGGCACCCAGCTCCAGGCCGCGGATGCGGTCCTGCAACTGGTCGCGCGCGGTGAGGAAGAGCACCGGCACGTCCTGCTTCTTGCGCAGCACCTCGATGATCTGCCAGCCGTCGATGCCGGGCAGCATTACGTCGAGCACGATCAGGTCGTAGCGCTGCTCCAGCGCCAGGTGCAGGCCGTCGGCACCGTGCTGCGCCCAGTCCACCTGATAGCCGGATTCGCCGAGGCCCTTCTTCAGGTACTCGCCGGTCCGGGTATCGTCTTCCACCAGCAGGATGTGCATCAACGCGACACCTGCGCCGGGGCCGGGCGGGCGCCACGCAGTTTTTTCAGCAGGCGGCTCGCCGGCGGCAGGCGCAGCGCCAGCAGCAGCGCGCCGCAGCTGAAGTAGACCAGCCACAGGCCGATGTCCGAGCGGACGATCCAGAGCATGTGCAGCAGCGCCAGGCCGAGCACTGCGTAGACCAGCCGGTGGAGCTTCTTCCAGCGCGCGCCGAGGCGCCGCATGCTCGCCCGGTTGGAGGTCAGCGCCAGCACCAGCAGGCCGCTCCAGGCCAGCGCGCCGACGATGATGTACGGTCGCTTGCGCAACTCGACGGCGAGCTGGGTGAAGTCCAGACCGAGGACGAACAGCAGGTAGGCGACCAGGTGCAGGCAGGCATAGGCGAAGGTCCAGAGCCCGAGCTGGCGGCGGATGTGCGCCCAGCCGGACCAGCGCGTGGCCCATTGCAGTGGCGACAGGCAGAGCGTCAGCAGCAGCAGGATCAGCGCGCCCTGGCCGAGACGGTCGAGCAGCACCTTGCCCGGGTCCGGCCCGAGGGCATTGCTCAGCGCCTGATAGAACCAGACCAGCGGCGGGATCAGCGCGGCGAGGAACACCCCGCCGCGCAACAGGGGATGGCGGATCATCAGTAGTACTTCGCCAGGTCCATGCCCTGGTAAAGGCTCGCGACCTCGTCGCCGTAGCCGTTGAACATCAGCGTGTCGCGCACGTTGGGGCTGAACAGGCCGCTGGGCAACCGGCGCTCGCGGGCCTGGGTCCAGCGCGGGTGGTCGACCTGCGGATTGACGTTGGCGTAGAAGCCGTACTCGTTGGGAGCCAGGTTCTGCCAGGTGGTGTAGGGCTGCTCCTCGACGAGGCTGATGCGCACGATCGACTTGATGCCCTTGAAGCCGTACTTCCACGGCACCACCAGACGCAGCGGCGCGCCGTTCTGGTTCGGCAGCACACGGCCGTACATGCCCACCGCGAGGATCGTCAGCGGGTTCATCGCCTCGTCCATGCGCAGGCCCTCGCGGTACGGCCAGTCGATTAGACCGAAGCGCGATTTCTGCCCGGGCATGTGTTCCGGATCGCTGAGGGTCTCGAAGGACACGTACTTCGCCTTGCTGCTCGGTTCGGCGCGCTTGAGCAGATCGGCCAACGGAAAGCCGAGCCAGGGAATCACCATCGACCAGGCCTCGACGCAACGCATGCGGTAGATGCGCTCTTCCAGCGTGTGCGGCTGGACCAAGTCTTCCAGGCTGTACTGCCCCGGCTTGCCGACCGCGCCGTCGATCTTCACCGTCCACGGCTCGGTCGGCAGGCCGCCGGCATTGGCGGCGGGGTCGCCCTTGTCCGGGCCGAACTCGTAGAAGTTGTTGTAGTGGCTGGCATCCTGGAACGGCGTGATGCTCTCGCCCGCCACCTCCATGGCCTTCCAGCGCGCGCCTTCGAGTTTCTGCGCGAACCAGCCCGGCGGGTTGCCGGGTTCGACGCCCTCGTAGCCGGAGGCCGGCGCCTGCGCCCAGGCCGGCAGCGCGGCACTGCCGAGCAGCGCGGCACCGGCGCCCATGAAACGGCGGCGCGACAGGTAGACCGACTCCGGAGTGATCTCCGAGGAATCGCAGCGCGAACGCGGTGGAATTCGGATCAGCATGCAGGCCTCCTCGGTGAAAACCGGGTATCGGAATCAATCGGACGACAGCGCCGCCCTGGGGTTCGGCGCGCTGTCCCGTGGGCCGATTCTAGCCGGGCGGGTCTGCCGCGTTGGTTACATTTTTGTCATCCGCGGGTCATCTTCGCGACCCCTGCCGCGACCGAGGATGGCGGTGTCAATCCGACGCCATGAGGACAATCCCATGCACAAGAAACTCCTGCTCGGTTCCGCCTTCGGCCTGCTGTTCGGCGCCGCCGTGTTCGCCCAGGCCGCCGACATGAAAGTGGTCAAGCCGATGCGCGGCACCGTCGACAGCGTGCAAACCGACACCCTGAACTTCACCAGCCGCAGCGGCCAGAAGCAGAGCATCGCGCTCACCGAGAAGACCGCCCTGCGCGCCGTATCCAAGGCCAAGCTGGACGACATCGCCGCCAACAGCTTCGTTGGCTCGGCCGCCACGCCGCAGCCCGATGGCACGCTCAAGGCGCTGGAAGTCACGGTGTTCGAGGCCAGCCTCAAGGGCTCCGGCGAAGGCCACTACGGTTGGGAAAACGCCGATGGCAGCACCGGCACCATGACCAACGGCACCGTCGGCGCGCTGAAGAAGGCCAACGGCCGCACCCTCACCGTGCAATACAACGGCGGTGAGAAGCAGTTGGTGGTGCCCGAAGACGTACCGATCGCCTACGTCGAACCGGGCGAGCGCAGCCAACTGGTGCCCGGCGCGAAGATCGTGCTGTTCCCCACCCCGGACGGCAAGAGCGCCGCTGCCATCGCCGTCGGCAAGGACGGCTTCACCCCGCCGATGTAATCCGCCGCGGCGCGGCCACGCCTCGCTGGCCGCGCCCGCCACGGGAGACGCCCATGAGCACCCGACGCATCCACGCCTGGCCGGTGCGCCTGACGCACTGGCTGAACGCCTTCGGCATGTTCTGCATGATCAGCAGCGGCTGGGGCATCTATAACGCCTCGCCGCTGTTCGGCTTCCATTTTCCCGCCTGGTCGACCCTCGGCGGCTGGCTCGGCGGCTCCATCGCCTGGCACCTGGCGGTGATGTGGCTGCTGGTGATCAACGCCTTCGCCTACCTGCTGTATGGCGCGTTGAGCCGGCACTTCGCCCGCGACCTGCTACCGCTGAGCGTCGGCGCGGTGCGCCGCGACCTGTTCGCCGCGCTGCGCCTGAAACTTCACCATCGCCTCGGTCACTACAACG
>NZ_DJTK01000002.1:0-78552 GCF_002438225.1 Pseudomonas sp. UBA6310
GCCGCCCCCCGCCTGTGGCTCGGCGGCTGCCTGTTCTACCCCTGGCCCGACGGCTGCGCGTCGCCGCTCGGCGCCCATCCGGCGCACGACCGTGGGCGCTGGGTCCGCCGGCGCGACTGGCCGGCATTCGCCGCCGCGCAGGGCACCGGCAGCTGGCAACCACTGCCGCGCCAGGCCTGGCTGGCGCCCGCGCGGGTGACCGCCGACGAACGCTGGCAGCCGCCGCAGTTCGGCGACTGGCTGGCGGCGTTGCCGGCTGACAGTCGCGCACAGCTGCTGGTGCGGCTGGAAGCGGATGGCCACGACGCCTGGCAGGAAGTCGAGCGGGTGTTCCTGATCGCCGATCGATGGCCGCAGCTGGGCGAGTGAGCCTCAGGCGCCCGACAGGCCGCGGCGCCCCTGCAATCCGCCGGTATGAACGAAGATCAGCCGGGTGCCGGCGGCGAACTGCCCGGCCTCGACGGCGTCGCGCAGCGCCAGCAACGCCTTGCCGGTGTACAGCGGCTCCAGCGGCATGCCGCTGTGGCGCTCGCTGTCGGCGATGAAACTGCGCAGCGGCGCATCGACGCGGGCGAAGCCGCCGCGGCTGGCCGAATGCAGCCGATAGCCGCCATCGTCCAGACCAGCGTCGGCGAGCACTTCGCCGAGGCGCCGCGCCACCCCGTGATCGTCCGGCACCGCCAGCGCGCCGTGCACCGGGCGCTCACCCGCCTCGCCGAGCACCAGCCCGGCCAGCGTGGTCCCCGTGCCGGCCGCCAGCCACCAGCCGTCGTAGTCGCTCCAGCCGAGCGCGGCGAGCTGCCGCCGCGCCATGTCCACCAGTTCGATGCAGCCCTGCGCGCCGGGCAACCCGCCGCCGCCCTCGGGCACCGGTTGCAGATCGGGGTAGCGCGCCTGCCAGGGCTCCCAGAAATCCGCCCGATGGCGCGCGCGATAGCCGCCGTAGCCGAGCCAGTGCAGTTGCATGCCGAGATCGATGAGGTCGCGCGCGGTCGGCGTGTCCTGCGCCTCGCCGCGCAGCAGGCCGACGCAGGGAAAGCCGAAGCGCCGGCCGGCGGCGGCCAGCGCATGCAGGTGATTGGAATGCGCGCCTCCGAGGCTGATCACCCCGCGCTTGCCGGCAGCGGCGGCCAGCGCCAGATGGGGTTTGAGCTTGAACCACTTGTTGCCGGACACCCAGGCGTCGATCCGGTCCAGGCGCAGCACCGCGAGTTCGACCCCGGCGCGCTGCAGCCAGTCGAACGCCAGCGGATGGAGATCGGCCTGTGGCGCCCAGGCGGGCGGAAGCGGCGAACTCAACCGGCGGTGCGCAGTTGCTGACTGGCCTTGTGGCGATCGCAGCGGCAGGATTCCCCGACCACATAGCGCCCCGGAATGTCGACCCGCTCCAGTGCCGCGCCGCAGCGCTCGCCGCCAGGCAGCACGGCGTCGCAGGTCGGCTGCTGGTAGTGCGTCAGCCATTCGCGGTACTGCGCCTCGCTGACGAAGCACTTTCCGGCGGCGTAGGCCTGCGGGTTTTCCAGGTAGCGCGGCACGTCCGCCTGGGGAATGGTCAGGTGCCCGGCGCCGGGGTGGTAGACCACCAGCACCACGCCCAGCTCGGCCAGTTGTTCGAGGCGCCGGTCGGCGACCATCGCTCGGGTCTGTTCGCGCTTGAGCCGCTCGATATCCTCCTGCAACTGGGTATCCAGCTCGTCACGGTACGCCAGCTCCACGTCGCGCACCGCGATCTGCTCGCGGTAGTCGGCCACTGCGAGGGCGATCCTTTCTTCCAGCTGGGCCTCGAACTGCGCGCGCAGCACATCGGCCTCGATGCGCCCGTTACGCTCGATGGCGCGCAGTTGGCGGGTCATTTCCTCGCGGCTTTTCTGGAAACTCTCGGCCTGCTCGGCAAAACGCGCCTGCCACTGCGACACCACCATTTCCTGCTCGGCCAGCGCCTGCTGGAGAGCCGCGACCTCGTCGAGCAGCCGCGCGTGCTGGCGCTCGGCGGTCTGCTTGACCCGCGCCAGCTCTTCTTCATGATTCTGCCCGAGGCTGGCCAGACGCAGCCGCTGCTGCTTCACCAGCACGGCGATTTTCTGGCGGTGCTCGAGACCCATCTGCTCGGTGAGCTTTTCCACCAGTTCCTGCGAAGGGTCGGCGTACCAAGCGTCTTCGGCAGCGACCTGCAGACGCTCCGGCGCCATCGCCGGCAATGCCGTTTCCTCCTCGGCCAGCAGGCCCAGGCTATTGCGCTGCACCGCGTCGCGGATCGCCTGGAAGTCGCCGCGCTCGACGCTCGGCTCCCACAGGTGCAGTTGCAGCCAGGCCACCGGCGTCTGGCTGCGGCAGGCCAGGCGAATCGGCCCACCACCGAGGTCCGGGCCACGTCCGGCGCGGTCCGCGAGGTGGCGCAGGGGAATGTTCCAGCCAGGGTCGGCGGCGCCTTTCGGGTCGAAATCGAGGAAGAAGAACACCGCCGAGCGCACCTGCAGGCGCGGATTGATCAGCACGTAGACGGCGCGCATCTGCCGGTCGGCGAAGCCGGGAAGGTCGACCACGCCGTCGAGCACCGCCTCGAATTCGGCGAACAGCATCTGCTTGCAGACGCCCTGCTCATCGAAAAACAGTACGGCCTCGACCATCTGCGGCTTGTTCTGCATCGTTTCGGTTCCTCGTTCCGCAATCGCCCGCTCGACGCGGCACGCCTTGGGCAGGAAGCCTGCCTGCAAGAACCGGCCCAGCGGTTGGGCGAGTCTAGGGCATGCAGCCGCCTGGAGGCTGTGACCGGCTTAGCAGCCAGCGACCGGCCAAGACCGATTGTCGCGGATAATCCCCGTTCCATGACACAGATAACAGAACTGCCCGGACGCACGAGGCGGCCGGGCAGCGGGTGAACGCGGCGAGTGAGCGCGTCAGAGGGCGGCGGCGAGTCGCGACCCCTGGTTGATCGCGCGCTTGGCGTCGAGTTCGGCGGCCACGTCGGCGCCGCCGATCAGGTGCACCTGCTGGCCGGCGTCGAGCAGACCGTCGTGCAGATCGCGCAGCGGGTCCTGGCCGGCGCAGACGATGACGGTGTCGACCTCCAGCACCTGCGGCTCGCCGTCGCCGACGCGGATATGCAGGCCGGCGTCGTCGACCTTGAGGTACTCGACCGAATTGAGCATCTGCACCTGCTTGTTCTTCAGCCCGGTGCGGTGGATCCAGCCGGTGGTCTTGCCGAGGCCGTCGCCGACCTTGGTCTTCTTGCGCTGCAGGAGGAACACCTGGCGCGCCGGCGCCGGCACCTCGGCCTTGATCCCGGCGATACCGCCACGCGCCTCCAGCGCGGTGTCGATGCCCCACTCGTGCCAGAACGCATCGCGATCGAGGCTGGTGGAGGGCCCCTGGTGGGTGACGAACTCGGAGACGTCGAAGCCGATGCCGCCGGCGCCGATCACGGCGACGCGCTGGCCGACCGGCTTGCGCCCGAGGATGGCATCCAGGTAGCTGATCACCTTGGGATGCTCGATGCCCGGAATCGCCGGGGTACGCGGCGCGATGCCGGTGGCGAGGATGATCTCGTCATAGCCGCCGGCGACCAGTTCCTCGACGCCGACACGGGTGTTCAGGCGCAGGTCGACGCCGCTGGTTTCCAGCTTGCGCTTGAAGTAGCGCAGGGTCTCGAAGAACTCTTCCTTGCCCGGCACGCGCTTGGCGACATTGAACTGCCCGCCGATCTCGCTGGCCGAGTCGAACAGCGTCACCTGGTGACCGCGCTCGGCGGCGACGCTGGCGGCGGACAACCCGGCCGGGCCGGCGCCGACCACGGCGATCTTCTTCACCTGCGCGGTGGGGATGTAGTTCAGTTCGGTTTCGTGGCAGGCGCGCGGGTTGACCAGGCAGGTGGTCAGCTTGCCGCCGAAGGTGTGGTCCAGGCACGCCTGGTTGCAGCCGATGCAGGTGTTGATCTCGTCACTGCGCCCGGCGGCCGCCTTGTTGACGAATTCCGGGTCGGCGAGGAACGGGCGGGCCATGGACACCATGTCGGCGTCGCCCTCGGCCAGCACCTGCTCGGCGACTTCCGGGGTGTTGATGCGGTTGGTGGTGATCAGCGGAATCTTCACCTCGCCCTTGAGCTTCGCGGTGACCTTGGTGAACGCGGCGCGCGGCACCTTGGTGGCGATGGTGGGGATACGCGCTTCGTGCCAGCCGATACCGGTGTTGATGATGGTGGCGCCGGCCTTTTCGATGGCCTTGGCCAGCAGGACGATCTCGTCCCAGGTGCTGCCGCCCTCCACCAGATCGAGCATCGACAGGCGATAGATGATGATGAAGTTCGGGCCCACGGCCTCGCGCACGCGGCGGACGATTTCCACCGGCAGGCGCATGCGGTTCTCGTAGCTGCCGCCCCAGCGGTCGGTGCGGTGGTTGGTGTGGGCGGCGAGAAACTGGTTGATGAAGTAGCCCTCGGAACCCATGACCTCGACGCCGTCGTACTCGGCCTGCTGGGCCAGCACGGAGCAGGTGACGAAGTCCTGGATCTGTTTCTCGATGCCTTCCTCGTCCAGCTCGTGCGGCTTGAACGGGTTGATCGGCGCCTGGATCGCGCTCGGCGCCACCGATTTCGGGCTATAGGCATAGCGCCCGGCATGCAGGATCTGCATGCAGATTTTGCCACCCGCCTCGTGCACCGCCTGGGTGACGATGCGGTGCTTGGCCGCTTCCTCTGCGCTGGTCAGCTTCGCCGCGCCGGAATACACGCCACCTTCGAGGTTCGGGCCGATGCCGCCGGTGACCATCAGGCCGACGCCGCCGCGGGCGCGCTCGGCGAAGTACGCCGCCATCCGCTCGAAACCGTCCGGTTTCTCCTCCAGGCCGGTGTGCATCGACCCCATCAGGGTGCGGTTGCGCAGCGTGGTAAAACCCAGGTCGAGGGGCGCGAGCAGGTGCGGGTAAGACGTAGTCATGGCTTCTCCGGAAATCGGCTGTGGCACGGATGTCCCCTCGTCTACGGAGGGAATCGATGGGCAGACGATAGTCAGGGCGCCGGGCCCACTCAATGATCGAAAGTGACAACTTATTGATCGCAGCGCGCAGCCCAGGGTTGCGCAAGCCCAGCCTACCTCCCTACCCTGTGCGCGACCGTCTTCATGGAGCGTCCATGCGCAAGCTGCTATTGCTGTCGATCCTCGCTGCGCTGATCGCCGGCCTGGCGACCTTCGTCGGCTGGGCCGAGCGCCGCCCGGCCAGCCACTACCTGTCCGATCTGCGCAGCGAGCTGAGCACCGACGCGGGCACGCCCGGCGCGTCCGGCAACCTGCTGCTGATCCGCCCGCAGCTGTTCCCGGTGGACTACCAGAGCCCGGCGCACCTGCGCCTGAAACTCGCCGCGGCGCTGGATCGCGCCCGCGCCGCCGGGCTGCTCACCCCGCAGACCCTGGTGGTGCTGCCCGAGCACATCGGCACCTGGCTGATCGCCGCCGGCGAGAAAACCGAGCTGTACCAGGCGCGCGACCGCCAGGAGGTGCGCGACTGGATGCTGCTCGGCAACCCGCTGCTGGCGGTGCAGGTGCTGATGCAGAACCTGGATGCCGAACGCCTCGACGAGGCGCTGCTGCGGATGAAGGCCCGGCGCATGGCGGCGGACTATCAGCACCTGTTCTCCGGGCTGGCGCGCGAGTACCGGGTCAACCTGCTCGCCGGCTCGACCCTCCTGCCGCTGCCGCATCTGGAAAACGGCCAGCTGACGGTCGGCGACGGCCCGCTGCGCACCGTCAGCCTGGCCTTCGGCCCGGATGGCCAGGTGCTCGGCGAACTCTACAGCGAAGGCTGGCCGCAGCCGCACGACAGGCGTGAGCCGCAGCGCCTGCGCATCGGCGAGCGCGAGCTGGTGATCGAGCGCGACTGGCAGCCCGGCTACCCACAAAGCCGGGTGCTCACGGCCAATGGCGAACAGGTCAGCGAGCCGCTGTACCTGCGCGGCAAACTGAGCTGGCCGGTCGGCGGCGCGCCACGCCGCGTGGAGCTGACGCCCTTGGAAATGCAGCGCGGCCAGGCGCCGGGCAGCCAGTTGCTCAACCTGTGGATCGCGCCGCAGTGAAAGCCCGCCGCGTGCGCCTGGGCGACCTTTCGGTCGGTTTCGTCCACGGGCTGGCAGCCGCACTGGAGGAGCGCGGCCAGGATGCCGGCGCACTGCTGGAAAGCTACGGCCTGGATGCCGCGCGCCTCGCCGAACCGCGTGCGCGCCTGTCCATTCCGCGGTTCATGCGCCTGGGCCATGCCGCCATCGGCCTCAGCGCAGAGGCCGGCCTGGGCCTGGACATGGGTCGCCTGAGCCGGCTGCCGCAGCTCGGCCTGGCCGGCGTCAGCGCCGCGCAGGCGCCGACGGTGCGCGAAGCGGCGCGTGCGCTGATCCGCTACGAACCGCTCTACGCCAGCAACTACCGCGGCCAGTCGAGTTTCCACGAGGACACCCGCGGGGCCTGGCTGCGCTTCTATTCGATCAGCCCGTACAACGCCTACAACCGCTTCGTCGTCGACTCGGTGCTGGCCGGCTGGCTGAGCCAGCTGGGCGCGCTGGTCGGCCACCACCTGGTGGCCGAGCGCGTCGAGATCGAATTCCCGCCGCCGGAGTATCTGGAACGCTACGCCGGCCTGTTCGGCAGCCCGGCGCAGTTCTCCAGCGAATTCAACCAGTTGCGCCTCGGCCGCGACACCCTCGCGCTGCGCAATCCCGAGCACTGCCCGAGCACCTGGCGTCATCTGCTGGAAATCTGCGAAGCGGAACTGGAACAGCAGACCCGCACGCGCAGCCTCAGCGAGCGCATCGGCCGGCTGATCGGCCCGTTGCTCAATGGCCGCGAGCCCGATCTGGAGGAAGTCGCGGCACGCCTGCAACTGCCGACCTGGACCCTGCGGCGCAAGCTCGCCGAGGAAGGCACGCAGTTCCGCGCCATCCTCAACGACACCCGCCGCGATCTGGCGATGGCCTACATCCGCGACACCGAACTGGCCTTCGGCGAGATCGCCTACCTGCTCGGCTTCGCCTCGGCGGAAGCCTTCCAGCGTGCGTTCAAGCGCTGGAGCGGGCAGACACCCGGCGAATTCCGCCGCGCCCAGCGCCAGGTCGGCTGATCACATCTCGCTGGCGTCTTCGCTGGTGTCCAGCGTGGCGTCTTCGGCGGCGCGACGTTCGAGCAGTTCTTCCTGGTAATCGTCCATGCGGATTCTCTTCTTCTGTGGTTTTGCGCGACGCTACGAAAGGCAGATGACAGCCGGATGACGCCCGCGCACCGCCCATCGGCCCGCACCGATGGAAAGCCCATCGAGCCGCCTGGCGTGAAGCATTTTGCAACGCTCCGCCCAGGCTGATCGGTCACCGGATTGCAGGTAAGATGCGCGACTTGTTCCCAGGCGCAGCCGATCATGCCGGAAAAAATCTCCTTCCCCGCTCTTCCCTACCTGTTCGCCAGCCTGCTCGCCGTCTTTGCCCTTTTCGGCCTCTGGTATGCCATCGGCCAGCCGGTGCTGCTGCCTGACGCGGCCACGCCCTCGCACAAGCTGCAATGCGCCTCCTACAGCCCGTTCGACAAGGACCAGTCGCCCTTCGACCAGCCCTTCATCCTGCGCCCCGAGCGCATGGACGCGGACCTGGCGCTGCTCGCCAAGCGCTTCGAGTGCGTGCGCACCTATTCGATGACCGGCCTCGAGGAAATCCCGGCCCTGGCGCGCAAACACGGGCTCAAGCTGATGCTCGGCGCCTGGGTCAACGGCAACCCGGTGGACACGCAGAAGGAAGTCGACGCACTGATCGCCGCGGCGAAGGCCAACCCCGACGTGGTCACGGCGGTGATCGTCGGCAACGAGACGCTGCTGCGCAAGGAAGTCACCGGCGCGCGTCTGGCGCAGCTGATCGGCCAGGTCAAGGCCCAGGTCAGCCAGCCGGTGACCTACGCCGACGTCTGGGAATTCTGGCTGCAGCACCCGGAAGTCGCGCCGGCCGTGGACTTCCTCACCATCCACCTGCTGCCGTACTGGGAAGACGAGCCGGCGGGCATCGACGATGCGCTCGGCCACGTCGCGCAGATTCGCGAGGAATTCGGCAGGAAGTTCGCCCCCAAGGACATCCTCATCGGTGAAACCGGCTGGCCCAGCGAGGGCCGCCAGCGCGAAACCGCCGTGCCGAGCCTGGTCAACCAGGCCAAGTTCATCCGCGGGTTCGTCGCCATGGCCGAGCAGAACGGCTGGCGCTACAACCTGATCGAGGCCTTCGACCAGCCCTGGAAGCGCGCCAGCGAAGGCGCGGTGGGCGGTTACTGGGGCCTGTTCGACGCCGACCGCCAGGAGAAGGCGGTGCTCGCCGGGCCGGTCTCCAACCTGCCGAACTGGCCGATCTGGCTGGGCTTCTCGCTGGCGATCTTCGCCGCCGGCCTGATCCTCGGCGGGCGTCCGTCATCCACCCGTTCGGCGTTGCTGCTGCCGCTGCTGGCCGGGCTCGGCGCCGCTAGCATCGCGCTGTGGTGCGAACTGGCCTGGGTCACCAGCCGTTTCGTCGGCGAATGGCTCTGGGCCGCGGCGCTGGTGGTGCTCAACCTGCTGGTGCTGGCGCACGCCGCGCTCGCCCTGGGGCGCCGCGGGCGAGCGTTCGCCTGGCTGGAAGCGCGCGGTGGCTGGTGGATCGCGGCGGCGGGCTTCGCCGGTGCGGTGATGATGCTGGCGCTGGTCTTCGATGCGCGCTACCGCAGCTTTCCCAGCGCCGCGCTGTTGCTGCCGGCGGCGGTCTACCTGTGCCGCCCGGTCGCCGGCCCGCGCCGCGAGCTGACGCTGCTGGCGCTGTTCGTCGGGCTGGGCATTGTTCCGCAACTGGTCGAGGAAACCCTGGGCAACCAGCAGGCGATCGGCTGGGCCGTCGTCAGCCTGCTGCTGACCCTCGCCCTGTACCGCTGCCTGCGCCGGGAGCCGACGGCGATCGCGGGCTGAGAAGCAGGTTTCAGGGCGCCGCGATCTGCCGTGGCGCGCGCACCAGACGCAGCGCCGACAGCACCACGGCGAAAACCGCCAGGCTGGCGGTATAGAGGATCAGCGCCGGCAGCGCGAAAAGCATGCCGAGCAGGGCGATCCGGCGACCGGCGACGCCCGGCAGGAGAAAGCCGAGCACGGCGGTAACCAGCGCCGCCCAGGCCAGAATGCGGAAATGAATGGTCAGCCCGAGCACCGAACGGACCTCGCATTCCCAGCGCAACGGATCGTCGGCGCAGGCGCCGACCCAGCGGCTGTCCTGCATGAAGCCGTAGCGCAGGGCGAGACAGGCGGCCAGCCACAACGACAGGCAGATCAATAGCAGAATCACGGGCTTGCGGCGCATGAAGGGCGACTCCGGCGAGAAAGGCGCACAGAATAGCCGCCAGCCATGCCCCTGCAAACCGCACACACCGGTGCAATTATTACCGGCGGCGTCACGCGTAGAATGGGGTTCCGCTTTCCTCGTGAGCCGCATAGCGATGGGAAACCGATCCGGTCAGGTGCCGGACGCGGACGATGCTCAGGTCCCTGCCGCGCAGCCGGGCATTTTTCGCGCCCTGTAGCGTTCGTGAACGACACATCCGAACTGCTGGCACTTTGCTGGTCCCGCGGTTGTCATAGCCTGCGGATTACTCAGAACGCCTTCTTTCCGAAAGGGAACTTCCATGCCACGTATTCTTCGCTTAGCCGCATTGTTTGGCAGCTTACTGAGTGCGCCGCTGTGGGCCGCGGATGTCGATCCGGCCACCTACGGCTTCCCGCTGCACAACCCGTTCGAGGCGACCATCGCCACCACGCCCACGGCGCTGCGTCCCGCCCTGCCCTTTGACACCGACATCGACCAGGCCGACTACGCCCTGCTGCTGCGGCCGGAGCGCGAGTTCGAGCTGCCGGAGAACTTCTGGCCGGTGACCAAGATGCACTACCGGCTCGCCCAGCAGAGCAAGCCGGCGCCACTGATGTTCATCATCGCCGGCACGGGCTCGAACTACGCCAACAGCACCATGGACTTCCTGAAGAAGCTCTATTACCAGGCCGGCTACCACGTCGTGCAGCTGTCCTCGCCCACCAGCTACGACTTCATGGCCTCCGCCTCGCGCTACGCCACGCCGGGCATTTCCGCCGACGATGCCGACGACCTCTACCGGGTCATGCAGGCCGTGCGCGCCCAGCATCCCGACCTGCCGGTGACCGAGTTCTACCTCACCGGCTACAGCCTCGGCGGCCTGCAGGCGGCGTTCGTCAGCCATCTCGATGAAACCCGGCGCAGCTTCAACTTCAAGCGCGTGCTGCTGATCAACCCGCCGGTCAACCTGAACACCTCGGTAAGCAACCTCGACCGCCTGGTGCAGACCGAGGTGAAAGGCGTCACCGACAGCACCACCTTCTACGAACTGATGCTGCGCAAGCTCTCGCTGTACTTCCAGCAGAAGGGCTACATCGACCTCAGCGAGGCGATGCTCTACGACTTCCAGCAGTCCAGGCAGCGCCTGACCAACGAGCAGATGGCGATGCTGATCGGCACGGTGTTCCGCTTCGCCTCGGCCGACATCGCCTTCACCTCGGACCTGATCAACCGGCGCGGGCTGATCATTCCGCCGAACTACCCGATCACCGAGGGCACCAGCCTGACGCCGTTCTTCAAGCGCGCGCTGCAGTGCGATTTCGACTGCTACATGACGAACCAGCTCATCCCGATGTGGCGCGCCCGGCACAACGGCGGCAGCTTCACCCAACTGGTCGATGCGGTGAGCCTCTACGGGCTCGAGGACTACCTGCGCAACAGCCCGAAGATCGCCGTACTGCATAACGCCGACGACGTGATTCTCGGTCCCGGCGACCTTGGCTTCCTGCGCCGCACCTTCGGCGAGCGGCTGACCGTCTACCCGTACGGCGGCCACCTCGGCAACCTCAACTACAAGGTCAACACCCAAGCCATGCTGGACTTCTTCCGTGGCTGACGCTCACCTTCGCGCCCAGGCGCCGGCCCATTCAGGGAACGATCGCATTATGACGACCCCATACGTGCAACTCGCTCGCCTCGCCAAACCGCTGCTGCTCGCCCTCAGCCTGCTGCTGCCGATGGCCGCCCAGGCGGACACCGACCCCGACGGCTTCACCCGCCCGCTGGACAGCCTGAAGTTCAACCCCGGCCTGGATCAGACCGAATTCGAGCGCGCGACCCTCGAAGCGCTGGAAATCTACGATCCGTGGGAGCGCTTCAACCGGCACATGTACCACTTCAACTACCGCCTCGACGAATGGGTGCTGCTGCCCGTCGTGCGCGGCTACATGTACGTCACGCCGCGCTTCGTGCGCAGCGGCGTGAGCAATTTCTTCGGCAACCTGGGCGACATACCCAACCTGTTGAACAGCGCGCTGCAGCTCAAGGGCAAGCGCTCGCTGCAAACCACCGGGCGGCTGCTGGTCAACACCACGGTAGGCGTGTTCGGCCTGTGGGACCCGGCATCGCACATCGGCCTGCCCAAGCAGAGCGAGGACTTCGGCCAGACGCTCGGCTTCTACGGCGTCGGCGACGGCCCCTACCTGGTGCTGCCGTTCTTCGGCCCGTCCAACCTGCGCGACGCCGGCGGTCGGGTGTTCGACTTCGCGGTCGACAGCGAGGTCAACTTCCTCAACGTCGCCGAAGCCACCGAGGATCACCCGGAGATCTTCCTGCTGCGCTCGATCAACGCGCGCTACACCACCAACTTCCGTTACGGCCAGCTGAACTCGCCGTTCGAGTACGAGAAGGTCCGCTACGTCTACACCAAGGCGCGCGACCTGCAGATCGCCGAGTGATCCGCCCCCTCTCGCGCCACGGCGCGGGAGGGCCTCTGAAACATCCATTTCTTCGATAGTTATCCCGCGATAATCGCAACCATCGAATCGAATCCTTCGCTTAAGATGGGCGCCTGTCTTTCGTGGAGATTCCCATGACGTCGTTTCGCAGCGTGATCGCCCAGCACATCGGCCAACCGGCCTCCGACGGCGCCGGCGTGCGCCTGAACCGTGTGATCGGCGGCGCCGGTATCGAGCGCTTCGATCCCTTCCTGATGCTCGACGAGTTCGGCTCCAACGACCCGGACGACTACATCGCCGGCTTCCCGCCGCACCCGCACCGTGGTTTCGAGACCATCACCTACATGCTCGAAGGACGCATGCGCCATGAAGACCACATGGGCAACGTCGGCCTGCTGCAGAGCGGCGGCGTGCAGTGGATGACCGCCGCGCGCGGCGTGATCCACAGCGAGATGCCCGAGCAGGAACAGGGCACCATGCGCGGCTTCCAGATCTGGCTGAACCTGCCGGGCAAGGACAAGCTCGGCGAGCCCGGCTACCGCGACTTCGATGCCGCGGAAATCCCCCGCCTGCGCACTGCAAGCGGCGTCGAGGTGAAGGTCATCGCCGGTCGCTTCGACGACGGCGAGCAGCAACTCGACGGCATCGTGCAGCGTCCGCACAGCGAGCCGCATCTGTTCGACCTGGTGATACCGGCCGGCGCCGAGCTGAACCTGCGCCTCGCCGACGGCCTGCGGCCGATGCTCTACGTCTACGAAGGCACGCTGCGGGTCGCCGGCGACGCGCCGGCGGAAGTGGTCCAGGGACGCCTGGCTCGGCTCTCCGAACAGGGCGAACTGCGCCTCTCGAGTGACCAGGGTGCGCGCGTGCTGCTGCTCGCCGGCCGACCGCTGGGCGAACCGATCGTGCAGTACGGACCCTTCGTGATGAACAGCCGCGAGGAAATCGAGCAGGCGCTACGCGACTTCCATAACGGCGTACTGGCCTGAAGCACGCTCAGCTCGTGGACGCCTGAGCCTCGACGCTCGGCTCCAGGGCGAGAAAGCGCAGCAGTTCCGCCTTCTGCGCCATGGCGTCCTGGTAGCCCAGCTCGATCAGTTCGTTGCAGTAACCGGCCTCGAACAACAGGTAGCTGAGCACCCCCGCGCCGCTCGCCCGGGTCGCGCCGGGACCACGCAGGAACAGCCGCAACGCCGCCGGCAGCTCGCGCCGGTGGCGCGCGGCGATCTGGTCCAGCGGCTTGCTCGGCGCCACCACCAGAACCTCCACCGGTTTCAGCCCGAGGCCGCGCCGGCGGACGTCGTCCGGAACCAGCGCGCCCATGTAGTTGAGCCGCTCGAGTAGCTCGATGTCGCTTTCCAGGTTGTCGATGAAGGTGCTGTTGAGCATGTGCCCGCCGATCTGCGCGAGGCTTGGCGGGCGCTGGCTGCGCGCGACGGGCGGCCTGTCGATCTGCACGTCGTCCAGGCTGCCACGCGACTTGCCGCTGACGCCGACCACCAGCACTCGCGTCGCGCCCAGGTGCAGCGCCGGGCTGATCGGTGCCGACTGGCGCACCGCTCCGTCGCCGTAGTACTCGCGGTTGATCTTCACCGGCGGAAAGATCAGCGGAATCGCCGCGCTGGCCATCAGGTGCTCGACGGCCAGGCGCGTCGGCACGCCGACGCGACGATGACGAAACCATGGATCGATGGCCGCCCGGCCCTGGTAGAAGGTCACCGCCTGCGCCGACTCGTAGGCGAACGCGGAAACCGCCACCGCGCGCAGCTGACGGCGCGCCACCGCCGCGGCGATCCCGGAAAAATCCAGGCGCTCGGCCAGCAGCTCACGCAGCGGCGCGCTGTCCAGCAACGCCACCGGCGCCGTACCGCCGAGCCCGAACAACGCATTGGAGACGAAGCGCCCGGCCTGGCGCAGCACGCCCGGCCAGTCGCTGCGGTACACCTGGGCGCTATGGAAGCTCTGCCAGACCTGGGCGCTATGGAAGCTCTGCCAGACCTGGGTGAGATTGCGGATCGCCTCGGGAAAATGCAGCGCGCCGCAGGCCAGGCCGACCGCGTTGATCGCACCGGCGGACGTGCCGACGATCACCGGAAACGGATTGCGCGCGGTATCCGGCAACAGGTCGGCGATCGCCGCCAGCACGCCGACCTGGTAGGCCGCCCGGGCGCCCCCGCCGGAAAGGATCAAACCGGTGACCGGCGCGGCTTTGCTTTCACTCATGGCTCATCCCGAGGACTTTAGGAGTAGAGCTTAGGCGCCCCCGGCGGACGCGTCTTGAAGCGCCGGTGCGCCCACAGGTACTGCTGCGGCAACTGGCTGACCGCCTGCTCGACCCAGGCGTTGATGCGCGCGCAGTCGGCCTCCTCGCTCTCGCCGGGAAAATCCGCCAGCGGCGGGTGCAGCGTCAGCCGATAACCGCTGCCATCGGCCAGGCGTTCCTGGGTGAAGGGGACCACGCGGGCGCGGCCGAGCCGGGCGAACTTGCTGGTGGCGGTGACGGTGGCGGCGGGAATGCCGAACAGCGGCACGAACAGGCTCTGCTTGGCGCCATAGTCCTGGTCCGGCGCGTACCAGATCGCCCGCCCGGCGCGCAGGACCTTGAGCATCGCCCGCACGTCCTCGCGCTCGATGGCGGTGGCGTCGCGGTTGTGCCGCTCGCGACCGCGGCGCTGCACGTAGTCGAACACCGGGTTCTTGTGCTGGCGGTACATGCCGTCGATGGTGTGGCGCTGGCCGAGCAGCGCGGCGCCGATCTCCAGCGTGGTGAAGTGCAGCGCCATCAGGATCACGCCCTGTCCCTGCGCCTGGGCCTGCTGCAGGTGCTCGATCCCTTCTATATGAGCGAGCCGGGCGAGCCGCTCGCGCGACCACCACCAGCTCATCGCCATTTCGAAGAAGGCGATGCCCATGGAGGCGAAATTGGCCTCGAGCAGCGCCTTTCGCTCACTCTCCGACAAATGGGGAAAACACAGTTCCAGGTTGCGCGCCGCGATGCGCCGACGCGACCCCGCCAGGCGCAACATCGCCGCTCCGCCGAGGCGCCCGAGGGCGAGCAGCGCAGCGTACGGCAATTGCACTACAAGCCAGAGCAGCCCCAGCCCGAGCCAGAGCAACCAGAAGCGCGGATGGAGAAAAGCGGGGCTGAATTGCGGACGATCCATGCGGGTCTCGGGCAGCGAAGAAAGCCGGCATTCTAGCGACAAATGAGGCCCGCGCCGAAAGCCGCGCCGACGGATACGCAGGGCCGAGGGCCGCCCCGCGCTATGGCGGGGCAGCGCGTTTCCCGTTATAAGTCCTCGCGATTCAACGTTTCGGGCAAACCATGAGCCAAACCGACCTACTCGACCAAGAACCCGTGTTCCAGCTCAAGGGCAGCATGCTCGCCATCACCGTGATGGAGCTGGCGCACAACGACCTGCAGCGGCTCGACCGCCAGCTGGCGGCCAAAGTCGCACAGGCACCGGCCTTCTTCAGCAATACGCCGCTGGTCCTCGCGCTGGACAAGCTGTCGCCCAGCGAGGGACGTCTCGATCTCGCCGCGCTGATGAGCGTCTGCCGTCGTCACGGCCTGCGCACCCTGGCGATCCGCTCCAACACCTTCGAGCACGTGGCCGCCGCCGACTCCATGGATCTGCCGGTGCTGCCACCGTCGGGCGCGCGCGAACGGCCGCTCGATCCGACCGCCGGTGCGGCGCTGGTGAAGAAGCCGGAGAAACCCGCGGAACCGGTCGCCAAGCCGACGCGGGTGATCACCACGCCGATTCGCGGCGGCCAGCAGATCTATGCCCAGGGCGGCGATCTGGTGGTCATTGCGGCGGTCAGCCCGGGGGCGGAACTTCTCGCCGATGGCAATATCCATGTCTACGGCCCGTTGCGCGGACGCGCCCTGGCCGGGGTCAAGGGCGACCCCAAGGCACGCATTTTCTGCCAGCAGCTGGCCGCCGAAATGGTCTCCGTGGCCGGCCACTACAAGGTCGCCGAAGACCTCCGCCGCGAGCCCTTGTGGGGCCAGCCTGTGCAGGTCGGCCTGGCGGGCGACGTGTTGAACATCACCCGCCTTTAACGGATACTGCCGCCACTTTTTCAGGTACCTGCAGCGGGTTTCGGCAGCCGCTCACGACGCCATCGGACGCAGTCGATCCCACCGGCAGTCAGGACCATACAAGGGCGATTCGCAGGCCTGCGCCGGCCGCGGATGCCCACTCTTCCTTACACTTTGGGGTTAATCACCTTGGCCAAGATCCTCGTAGTCACTTCCGGCAAGGGTGGCGTGGGCAAAACCACCACCAGCGCCGCCATCGGTACCGGCCTCGCCTTGCGCGGGCACAAGACCGTCATCGTCGACTTCGACGTCGGTCTGCGTAACCTCGACCTGATCATGGGCTGCGAACGCCGCGTGGTGTATGACTTCGTAAACGTCATCAACGGCGAGGCAACCCTGACCCAGGCCCTGATCAAGGACAAGCGTCTGGAGAACCTCTACGTGCTGGCCGCCAGCCAGACGCGCGACAAGGACGCACTGACCCAAGAAGGCGTCGGCAAGGTCATCGACGAACTGTCGAAAACCTTCGAGTACGTGATCTGCGACTCGCCTGCCGGCATCGAGAAAGGCGCGCACCTGGCGATGTATTTCGCCGACGAAGCCATCGTCGTGACGAACCCCGAAGTCTCCTCGGTACGCGACTCCGACCGCATGCTCGGCCTGCTGGCGAGCAAATCGCGCCGTGCCGAACAGGGTCTCGACCCGATCAAGGAACGCCTGCTGCTGACCCGCTACAACCCGGAGCGCGTCACCAAGGGCGAGATGCTCGGCGTTGAAGACGTCGAGGAAATCCTCGCGATCAACCTGCTCGGCGTGATTCCCGAATCGCAGGCCGTGCTCAAGGCGTCCAACCAGGGCGTCCCGGTGATCCTCGACGAGCAGAGCGACGCCGGCCAGGCGTACAGCGACGCTGTCGACCGCCTGCTCGGCAAGGACCTTGCGCACCGCTTCCTGGACGTCAAGAAACCCGGCTTCCTGCAACGACTGTTCGGAGGTCGCGAATGAACATTTTTGACTTCTTCCGCGATCGCAAGAAGGAATCCACTGCATCGATCGCGAAGGAGCGTCTGTCGATCATCGTTGCCCACGAACGGGGCCAGCGGACCCAGCCGGACTACCTGCCTGCCCTGCAGAAGGAACTGGTCGAGGTGATTCGCAAGTACGTGAACATCGAACAGGATCAGGTTCAGGTCGCGCTGGAAAGCCAGGGCAGCTGCTCGATCCTGGAGCTGAACATCACCCTGCCGGATCGCTGATAGCGCCCGCGTTCGTTTCACCACATCGAGAGGGCGGCCCGAGGGCCGCTTTTTCATTTCAGGCCAGACAATGCCGCTGTCGAACATACAAATCGTCCACCAGGACGCCGCCCTGCTGGTCATCAACAAGCCGACCCTGCTGCTCTCCGTCCCCGGCCGCGCCGATGACAACAAGGATTGCCTGGTCACCAGGCTGCAGGAAAACGGCTACCGCGAGGCACTGATCGTGCATCGCCTGGATTGGGAAACCTCGGGCCTGATCGTGCTCGCCCGCGACGCCGACAGCCACCGCGAGCTGTCCCGCCAGTTCCACGACCGCGAAACGGAAAAAGCCTACACCGCGCTCTGCTGGGGCCAGCCGGAGCTCGACAGCGGGCGCATCGAGCTGCCGCTACGCTACGACCCGCCGACCAAGCCGCGCCATGTGGTCGACTTCGAGCAGGGCAAGCACGCCCTCACCTACTGGCGCGTGCTGGAACGCTTCGAACGGCACTGCCGCGTCGAGCTGACGCCGATCACCGGGCGCTCGCACCAGTTGCGCGTGCACATGCTGTCGATCGGCCACCCGCTGCTGGGCGACCGCCTCTACGCCAACCCCGAGGCGCTGGCCGCGCACGAACGCCTGTGCCTGCACGCCAGCATGCTCAGCCTCAGCCACCCGCTCACCGGCGAGCGCCTGCGCTTCGAGTGTCCGGCTCCGTTCTAGAGGCCATGGGCCCGCGGCGCCGATGCCGAGCGGGCCGCGCAAATACGATAGACTCGGCGACATTGCCGTCCGGAGTCCGTTATGCGCGAACAGCTGAACCAGGGTCTGCTCGATTTTCTCAAGGCCTCGCCCACGCCTTTCCACGCTACCGCCAGCCTGATCAAGCACCTGGAAGCCGCCGGTTTCCGCCGCCTCGACGAGCGCGAGACCTGGCACACCGAAGCCGGCGGTCGCTACTACGTGACCCGTAACGACTCCTCGATCATCGCCATCCGCCTCGGCAAGCAATCCCCGGAAGACGGCGGCCTGCGCCTGGTCGGCGCCCACACCGACAGCCCCTGCCTGCGGGTCAAGCCGAATCCGGAGCTGCAACGCCAGGGCTTTCTCCAGCTCGGCGTCGAAGTCTACGGCGGCGCCCTGCTGGCGCCCTGGTTCGACCGCGACCTGTCGCTGGCCGGGCGCGTCACCTTCCGCCTGGCCGGCAGGGTGGAGAGCCAGCTGATCGATTTCAAGGTGCCGCTGGCGGTGATCCCGAACCTGGCGATCCACCTCAACCGCACCGCCAACGAAGGCTGGGCGATCAATGCGCAGAACGAACTGCCGCCGATCCTCGCCCAGGTCGCCGGCGACGAATCCGTGGATTTCCGCGCCCTGCTCGCCGACCAGCTGAGCGAGGAGCACGGCATCAGCGCCGACGCGGTGCTCGACTACGAACTGAGCTTCTACGACACCCAGGGCGCCGCCGTCGTCGGCCTCAACGGCGATTTCATCGCCGGGGCGCGGCTGGACAACCTGCTCTCCTGCTACGCCGGCCTGCAGGCGCTGCTGGCGGCAGAGGGCGAGGAAAGTTGCGTACTGGTGTGCACCGATCACGAGGAAGTCGGCTCCTGCTCGGCCTGCGGCGCCGATGGCCCGATGCTGGAGCAGACCCTGCGTCGGCTGTTGCCGGACGGCGAGCGCTTCGTGCGCAGCATCCAGAAATCCCTGCTGGTATCCGCCGACAACGCCCACGGCGTGCACCCGAACTACGCCGATCGCCACGACGCCAACCATGGGCCGAAGCTCAACGCCGGCCCGGTGATCAAGATCAACAGCAACCAGCGCTACGCCACCAACAGCGAAACCGCCGGCTATTTCCGTCACCTGTGCCTGGAAAACGAAGTGCCGGTGCAGAGCTTCGTGGTACGCAGCGACATGGGCTGCGGCTCGACCATCGGCCCGATCGTCGCCGGCCACCTCGGCGTGCGCACCGTGGACATCGGCCTGCCGACCTTCGCCATGCACTCGATCCGCGAGCTGGCCGGCAGCCACGACCTCGCCCATCTGGTGAAGGTGCTCGGCGCCTTCTATTCCAGCCACGATCTCCCCTGAGAACCCTGATGATCGAACATATCCGCTACAGCCTCGAAGAAGCCCGTACCGCGCTGGATCGCTTCATCGCCAACGACCAGGCGCTGCAAGGCATCGAGCGCGCCGCGCAGTTGCTGGTGGAAAGCTTCGAGAACAAGGGCAAGGCGTTTTCCTGCGGCAACGGCGGCTCGATGTGCGACGCCATGCATTTCGCGGAAGAACTCACCGGGCGCTATCGCAACAACCGTCCGGGTATCGCCGCGGTGTCGATCAGCGACGCCAGCCATATCAGCTGCGTGGCCAACGACTTCGGCTACGACTACATCTTCTCGCGCTATATCGAATCCCACGGCCGCGCCGGCGACGTGCTGATCGCCATCAGCACCAGCGGCAAGAGCCCGAACGTACTCAAGGCGGCCGAAGCCGCGCGGAAGCTCGGGGTGAAAGTGGTGGCATTGACCGGCAAGCCGGGCTCGGCGCTCGAAGACATCGCCGACGTGTGCATCTGCGCCCCGGGCGGCGACTATGCCGACCGCGTGCAGGAGCTGCACATCAAGGTCCTGCACATCCTCATCGAGCTGATAGAACGCAAGCTGTGCCCGCAGAACTACTGAGTTCCCGCGGGCCGGACGTGGCCGAACGGCCCGGAGAATCCGGGCCTGTACCGGTCAGTTCAGGCTGGCGTCGATCACCAGCGCCAGCTTGCCGTTGACCGTATTGCCCGCCAGCTCCGCGTAGGCGGCAGTGGCGTCGGCAATCGGGTAGCTGCGCGCCAGCTCGGGACTCAGGCGACCTTCGGCGAACAGCGGCCAGACGTGCTGCTGCAGGTCGAGCAACAGCTCGGCCTTGTGGTCGTCGTCGCGGTTGCGCAGGGTCGAACCGATCAGTTGGACGCGCTTGGCCAGCAGCTTGGCGAAATCCATCTCGGCCTTGCGCCCGCCCATCATGCCGATCGTCACCCAGCGCCCGTCGAGTGCGATGAGGTCGAGGTTCAGGGCGGCGTAACCCCCGCCCACCGGATCGAGGATGGCGTCGTAGGGCCCGAAATCGCGCAGGTTGTCCAACCCGTCATGGCGCAGCGCGCCACCCTGCGCACCCAGCGCCTCGCAGTGCTCCAGACGCTCGGGCGAGCCGACGCTCACCCAGCACGGATTGCCGAACGCCTTGCACAGCTGGATCGCCGCCGAACCGACGCCGCTGGCGCCCGCATGGATCAACACCTTCTCGCCGGGCTGCACCGCGGCCAGCTTGAACAGGTTGAGCCAGGCGGTGGCGTACACTTCCGGCAGCACCGCCGCCTCGAGCAGGCTCATGCCCTCCGGAACCGGCAGCGCGTGGCGACCGTCGATCACCACCTCCTCGGCCATGCCGCCGCCGGCCAGCAACGCACAGACGCGATCGCCGACTTTCCATGGACTGCCGGCGCCCACTTCGCTGATCACTCCGGCGCATTCCAGGCCGATGACGTCGCTGGCCCCCGGTGGCGGTGGATAGTGCCCGGCCTGTTGAAGCAGGTCCGCGCGGTTGAGTCCGGCAGCCGCCACACGTATGCGGATCTGCCCCACGTCACATTCCAGAGCGGCGCGTTCGGCCCACTCCAGGTTCCCGTCGATGCCTTGCAATGCCTTCACGCTGCCTCCATAGTGGCTTCAACCGAGCCGGCAACCGGCTCCGGCGTTATGCCCGGTTCGATTGAACCGGCGCCCGTATTGACGACCTAATATGCGTCATCACTTGCCCACACGTCGAATCAGCATGAAGCGAACCCTTACCCGCACCACCCTTGCGTTATTGATAGGTTTCAGCGCGCTGCCGCTGTGGGCCAAGACCACCGCCCCCCACAGCTGGGATGCACTGCAGCCGGATCGCGAACAGGTGATCGCCAGCCTGAACGTGGTGGAACTGCTCAAGCGTCATCACTACAACAAGCCTCCGCTCAACGACGAGCGCTCGGTGAAGATCTACGAGGGCTACCTGAAAGCCCTCGATCCGGCGCGCAGCTACTTCACCGCCGGCGATATCGCCGAGTTCGACAAGTGGCGCACGCAGTTCGACGATTTCCTCAAGAGTGGCAACCTGGACCCGGGCTTCGCCATCTACCGCCGCTACCTCGATCGCCTCGAGGAACGCCTCAATTTCGCCCTGGCGATGCTCGACAAGGGTGTAGAGAACATCGACTTCAGCGTCGACGAAGACCTGCTCATCGACCGCGAAAAGGCCCCGTGGGCGAAGAACACCGCGGAACTGGACGACCTCTGGCGCAAGCGCGTCAAGGACGAAGTCCTGCGCCTGAAGCTGGCCCACAAGGAGCCCAAGGCGATCCAGGAACTACTCACCAAGCGCTATCGCAACCAGCTCGCGCGCCTGGACCAGACCCGTGGCGAAGACGTGTTCTCGGCCTACATCAACGCCTTCGCGCAGACCTACGACCCGCACACCAACTACCTCTCGCCGGACAACGCGGAAAACTTCGACATCAACATGAGCCTTTCCCTCGAAGGGATCGGCGCCGTGCTGCAGAACGACAACGACAACGTCAAGGTCGTGCGCCTGGTGCCGGCCGGCCCGGCGGAGAAGAGCAAGCAGATTTCCCCGGCGGACAAGATCATCGGTGTCGCCCAGGGTGACGACGAGATGGTCGACGTCATCGGCTGGCGCCTCGACGAAGTGGTCAAGCTGATCCGCGGACCGAAGGGCTCCAAGGTTCGCCTGGAAGTGATTCCGGCGAGCAACGGACCGAACGACCAGACCAGCAAGGTGGTGTCGATCACCCGCGAGGCGGTCAAGCTGGAAGAACAGGCGGCGAAGAAAAGCGTCCTGAAACTCGAGCACGCCGGGCGCGAGTACAAGCTCGGCGTCATCGAACTGCCGGCCTTCTACCTCGACTTCAAGGCCTATCGCGCCGGCGATCCGGACTACAAGAGCACCACACGCGATGTGAAGAAGCTGCTCGGCGAACTGCAGCAGGAGAAAGTCGACGGCGTGGTCATCGACCTGCGCAACAACGGCGGCGGCTCGCTGCAGGAAGCCACCGACCTCACCGGCCTGTTCATCGAGAAGGGTCCGACCGTGCTGGTGCGCAACGCCGACGGGCGCGTCGACGTGCTCGCCGACGAGAACCCCGGCGCCTACTACACCGGACCGATGGCCGTGCTGGTCAACCGGCTGTCCGCCTCGGCCTCGGAAATCTTCGCCGGCGCCATGCAGGACTACCACCGTGCGCTGATCATAGGCGGGCAGACCTTCGGCAAAGGCACCGTGCAGACCATCCAGCCGCTCAACCATGGCGAGCTGAAGCTGACGCTGGCGAAGTTCTACCGGGTTTCCGGCCAGAGCACGCAGCATCAGGGCGTGTTGCCGGATGTCGACTTCCCGCCGGTGGTGAACACCCACGAGATCGGCGAGAGCTCGCTGCCCGAAGCCATGCCGTGGGACAGCATCCGCCCGGCGATCAGCGCCGAGCGCGATCCGTTCGCGCCGTTCCTCGCCGAACTGCGCGCGCGCCATGAAGCCCGCGCCGCGAAGAACCCCGACTTCGTCTTCACCCAGGAGCGCTTCAAGCTGGCCCAGCAACTGATGGACGAAAAGACCGTCAGCCTCAACGAGGCCAAGCGTCGCGCCGAGCAGACCAAGGTCGAGGGCGAGCAGCTGGCGCTGGAGAACACCCGCCGCAAGGCCAAGGGTGAGGAGCCGCTGAAGGAGCTCAAGCAGGAAGACGAGGACGCCGTTCCCAGCCCGGAGGACAAGACCAAGCCGGAAGACGACGCCTACCTGCAGGAAACCGGGCAGATTCTCCTCGACTACCTCGGCCTGAACACTGCCGTGGCGAAGAAGGACTGAGCCTGTAATACGGCAGTAACACGAGTGTCGTGAAATAGAGGGGCCGGCGTGAAGGCGGCCCTTTTTCATTTCCGTATTCGAGACCTACGATGCCCGTCACCGAGCAAGCCAGCGCACTGGGCCTGATCCTCGCTCAGGGCGATCTGCACAGCCTCTTTCAGCCGATTGTCTGCCTGTCCGAACGGCGTATCCTCGGCTACGAAGCACTTAGCCGGGGCCCCTCCAACAGCCCGCTGCATTCGCCCCTCACGCTGTTCGCCGCGGCCCGCCATGCCGGCCGCCTGAGCGAGCTGGAACAGCTGGCGCGCAGGACCGCCTGCCAGGCCTTCCGCGACCTGAAGCTCGAAGGCAAGCTGTTCCTCAACGTTTCCCCCGAATCACTGCTCGAGCCGGCGCATCAACCCGGACGCACGCTGAAGCTGCTGCAAAGCCTGGGAATACCGCCGAGCCAGGTGGTGATCGAACTCACCGAGCAGGCGCCGATCGACGACTACGCGCTGCTCCAGACCGCCCTGCACCACTACCGCGCGATGGGCTTCTCGATCGCCCTGGACGACCTGGGCGCCGGTTACTCGAGCCTGCGCCTGTGGTCGGAACTGCGCCCGGACTACGTGAAGATCGACCGTCACTTCATCGACGGGATTCACCAGGATGCGGTGAAGCGCGAGTTCGTCGAATCCATCCTGAAGATGGCGAAAGTCTCCCGCGCCCAGGTGATCGCCGAAGGCATCGAGCTGATCGAAGAACTGAGCGTGCTGGCCGAGATGGGGGTCGATCTGGTGCAGGGCTACCTGCTCGCCCGGCCGCAGGAAAACCCGTCGCGCGACGCCCGTGCGCTGTTGCCGCGACTCGGGGCCGCGCTGAGCGCTGAGGAGGAAGAGGCGCTCGCCAGCCTGCTGATCGAACAACAGGCGGTCGACCAGGAAACCACCATCGGTGAGGTGCTCGAGGCGTTTCGCCTGCAGGCCAACCTGAACTCGCTGGCAGTACTCGATGGAGCGCGCCATCCGGTCGGCATCGTGCATCGCCATTCCCTCTCGGACGCCCTGCTCAAGCCCTTCGCCACCGACCTGTTCGCGCGCAAGCCGATCAGCCGGCTGATGGGTGACGACTTCCTCAGCGTCGACCTGCGCCAGTCGTTGCAGCAGGTGAGCCGGCTGCTCACCAGTCGCGCGCGGCAACGCATCGAGGAGGATTTCATCATCACCGAGGACGGCGAGTACCGCGGTCTTGGCCGGGTGATCGACGTGCTCAAACTGATCACCGAGCAGAAGATCCAGCAGGCCCGTCACGCCAACCCGCTGACCCTGCTGCCCGGCAACGTGCCGATCCAGCAATGCCTCACGCGCCTGCTGCAGCAGGAACGCGAGGCCGTGATCTGCTATGTCGACATCGACAGCTTCAAGCCCTTCAACGATCTCTACGGCTACGCCCGTGGCGACGAGGTGCTGCTTTGCCTGGCGCAGTGCCTGTGCGAACGGGTCGACCCGATGCGCGACTTCGTCGGCCATATCGGCGGCGACGATTTCCTGCTGGTGCTGGGTTCGGCGGACTGGCGTCTGCGCCTGCAGCAGTTGCTCGAGGACTTCCAGAGCCAGTGCCGGCGTTTCTACCGGGAGGAACATCTACAGGCCGGCTGCTTCGTCGCCCACGACCGCCAGGGCAAGCGCCAGGAGTTTCCACTGCTGTCGCTTTCCATCGGCATCGTTCACCTGCGCCCGGAAGCCTGCCCACGCCTGGACGCCACCCAGCTCGCCGACCTCGCCTCCGAAGCCAAGCGCATGGCCAAGGCGGTGCCGGGCTACAGCCTGGAAATCATCGATACCCTGCCGCTGGCCGGGTAACGCGAGGGACCCGTCTCGAAGGAGTCGCAGCAAAGAGGCGTGTGGGCAGAACGGAACGGAAGGCCTACAGGGCGAACGCGCCTTACGCATCCCACGCAAGGCCGAGAAAGACTCAGAGCCCGAGTTCGCCCGCGCGGGTCGCATAGCGCCCGGCCAGATCGGGGTCGGCGGGCTGCCCTTCTCCACCCTGCCGATAGAGTTCGGCAAGCCGGTGCGCCGCCAGCGGGTGACCGTTCTCGGCGGCCAGGGTCCACCAGCGCGCGGCCTCGCGGCCGTCGGGCGGCTGTCGCGTGGAACCGGCCAGGCTGCTCACGCCGAGCTGATAGGCGGCCTTCGCGTCACCGGCGCGGGCGGCCAGACCGAGCAGCCTCAGGCCCTCCTCGCGCGCCCCCAGGCCCTGGCCACGGAACAGCAACAGGTGCCCGTAGAAGCTCTGCGCCTGGCGATCGCCCAGATTGGCCATCCGTGCGTACTGCCCTTCCATCCAGTGCCAGGCGCGCGGCTGCGCCACCCACCAGCGCCAGCCCAGCAGTTGCCGGGCGATCCAGTAGCCCGCCCTGGCGCGCAGTTTCCACAACATCAGTGGCCCTCCGGGTAGTCGAACTCGAAAACACGGGCGACTTCCGCCGCATGCCAGGAGGCCGCGGCGACACCGTCGCACGGACCGCTGAAACGCCCCAGGCGCACCGCACAGTCGAAGAACCCCGGGCGCGGAAGACGGCTGGCGCCCTGACTGATCACCAGCGCGCTGCGCAGCGGGCGCTCCGCCTTGGCGTCGAGGGCCGCCAAGTGTTCCAGCGCGGCGGTCAGGGTCTGCATCGCCGGAGTCGGCAGTTGCAGACGCTCGACCAACGCGCGGTAGGTCACCAGGTGGCTCTGTCGACGCGCATCCGCCAGCTCGGCGAGCAACGCCTGCCAATGCTGCTGGGAGATGCGCACGCTCACGGCGCGGGGGCCTCTTGCTCCTGCGCGGCCTTGCCCAGCACGAACGCCAGGGAACGGCGGATCGCGGCGTCCGGCTCGCGCTCGCCGCGCTCGATCAACTCGAGGTAGGACGGGCTGATGCCGACCTGACGCGCCAGTTGCTCACGGCTCAACCCGAGCGCCTCACGTCGGCTGGAAAGCTGCGCGAGGCCGTCCCCGGATTCCGAGACCGCGGCTTGCTCGCTGGGCCGTCCGGCAGCGGCGAGCAACGCCTGGTATTCGGCCCACGGCACGACGGCGTATTCCGCCTCGCCGTCACGGCTGATCACTTGCACGCTCATGGGCGCTCTCCCTCTGAAGATCAGCGACGATCTTAACAGGCGGCGGGCGGAAGCGGTTTCGACACTGACTGAGGGACAACCAGGCGATCGGCAATGGATCACCGTTCCCGGCGGATTTCCTCAGGCGAAGGCAGTCGTTCCAGTTCTGCCCGCCGGGCGGGAGACTGGGTATCGCGCCACAGGCGGAACGCGTCGAGCTCCTTGCTCCAGGTGCGGGTGACCCAGGCGAGCACGGCGAAGTCGTCCAGCAGGCCGACCCCGATGAGAAAATCCGGAATCAGATCCAGCGGCGACAGAAAGTAAGCCAGCGCCGCCACCGAGGCGAGCAGCGCCTGCCGGCTGACCGCGCGGTACTCGCCACGCCAGTAGGCCAGCGCAAGCGACTGAAGCACGCGCAGGTCGTCCGTCAGGCCACCCTTTCGCCTGTCCTTCCGCGCGCCTTTGCGAGCCACCGCCAGCAGCAACGCAGGGAGGCGACCACGCACCAGAATGCGCTCGGCGATGGGCAGGTAGCGTGCAAGATTCAACGGCATTTTCATCCTGACTCCTCGGCAGACCGCGTGCCCGCTGGGCTGGCTGGGGTTACCCACAAAAGCTGTGGATAACTATGTGAACAGATTATGGATGGCTGGGCCAAAAGCCCGCCTCATGCGGCTTGCGCTCAGATCGAACAATTTTTAAACAGCAACAAAAAATCAATAAAATCAGTAAGTTGTGATCGCACTGGAAAAGTGCGAAGGCGTTCTCGACGCTCCGCTTGTAATCCTCAAGGCAGTGTGCATAACCGTAACAGCCGCCTCGTTCCGTACCTGTTCAGACTGCCCGGTCGAGTGACGGTTCGTTACCCCGGAAACGACAACGCCCCGCAGAACGGGGCGTTGGTCGGTAACGCGGGGGTTACTTGGATTCGGCGGGCTGCTCGGCGTCGCTCGGAGCCTGGTTAGGGTCCTTGATCGCCAGCAGTTCCAGCTCGAACACCAGCACCGAGTTGGCCGGAATCATCGGGCTCGGGCTCTGTGCGCCGTAAGCGAGCTCGCTGGGAATGTAGAGCTTGAACTTCTCGCCAACATGCATCAGTTGCAGACCTTCGACCCACCCCGGAATCACGCCGTTGACCGGCAGATCGATCGGGGTGCCGCGTTCGATGGAGCTGTCGAAGACCTTGCCGTCGATCAGCTTGCCTTCGTAATGAACGGTGACGACGTCGGTCGGCTTGGGCTGGGCGCCGTCCGCCTTCTTCAGCACTTCGTACTGCAGGCCCGACGCGGTGGTGGTCACACCTTCGCGCTTGCCGTTGTCTTCGAGGAATTTCTTGCCGGCCTTGGCGTTTTCTTCGCCAACCGTCTTCATGCGCTCCTCGGCGCGTTTCTGCAGGGAAGCGAAGGCTTCGATCAGCTCTTCGTCCTTCAGGCGCGGCTCTTTCTTGCCGATGGCATCTTCGATGCCCTGGGCGACGGCTTTGGAGTCCAGATCATCCATGCCTTCCTGAGCCAGGCTTTTGCCCATGTTCAGGCCGATGCCGTAGGAGGCCTTCTGAGCCGGCGTTTCCAGTTTCACGCTGGTCTGCGAGTCGCAGCCGGCCAGAACCAGACCAACCAGGGCCATCGCTGCCGCCAACCGATGTTGTCTCATGCTATTTCCTTAACCTGCGCCGTAGTGGGCAATCGAGTGAAGGCGCGAGCTTAGCAGGCCGTCGCGATCACTGGCTACCGCGATAGGAGGCCGAAAAAGGCGATAAGTTCGCGTTCGCAAGAAGGAATTTTCAGCGCCGCCAGCCCAGTAAAACCGCCACATGGCGGGTTGCCGCAGGGCGAACGGGACGAGTGATCAGAGCTTGCCGGCGATCCAGATCGTGTGGCGCGGGCCACGGTTGCCGTGGGCGAAAACCTGCACCTCTTCGGCCTTGAATCCCGCCCTGGAGAGCCGCTCGGAGAATTGCCGGTCGGCGCTGGCCGACCATACGGCGAGCACGCCGCCTTTGCGCAGCGCCTTCGCGCAGGTGCGCAGGCCTTCCATCGAGTACAGCCAACTATTGGATTTCTGCGTGAGCCCCTCGGGACCGTTGTCGACGTCCAGCATGACGGCGTCGAAGGCGCCGGGTCCGGCCTTGAGGATCGCCGCGACGTCGTCGTTGAGCACCCTGGCGCGCGGATCGCGCAACGGATAGCCGGACTTTTCGCCCAGCGGACCGTGGTTCCATTCGATGACGCCCGGCACCAGCTCGGCCACCTGCACTTCCGCGTCCTTGCCCAGGTGCTTGAGCGCCGCGGCCAGGGTGAAGCCCATGCCCAGGCCGCCAATCAGCACGCGCACCTGGGGCCGACCGGCCACGCGCTTGCAGGGGATTTCCGCCAGCGCATCCTCCGAACCGTGCATGCGCGTGTTCATCAACTGGTTGCCGCGGCCCCCCTCGAACTTGATCACGAAGTCTTCGCCGTACTCGAACAGGCAGAGGGCGCCGCCGTTGTCGGGGATGGGCGTGGTATCGAGGAGGACGAAGCGTTTCATGGCGGACTCGGGCGATGCGGGGCCGGCATGATCCGGCGCGCCGCGGGCAAAGTCGAGATCGATCAGGCGTTTTGCGGGTAGTCGAGCAGATCCAGCGGATTGCCGTTGAGCCGTGCCAGCAGGTCGCCGACCGTGGAAAGAATGTGCAGACGCATCTCCTCGGCGGCGCGACGGTCGTCGCCGGACTCGATGGCGGCCAGCAGGGGTTCGTGCTCGGCGGCTACGCCCAGCAGGTCCTGGTGCGAGGTGTTGTCCAGGGCGACGGCCATCAGCAGGCGGCCGCCGAGGCTGCGGAACAGCTCGATGGCCAGCTGATTGCCGCTGTGCTGGCAAATCTCCGCATGGAAATCCAGCTCGTGCCGCGCCACCAGCATGGTGTCGCCCTTCTGCGCCGCCTCGTCCATCAGCGCGACCAGTTCACGCAGGCGGCCGGTGGACATGCCGCGCAGCGTCGCCAGGCGAATGGTCATGGTCTCCAGCGCGAGGCGCACGTTATAGAGGTCGATGATCGCCGCGGCGTCGAGCACCTTGACCGTGGCGCCGTGGTGCGGCCGCTCCTCGATCAGGCCGTCTTCCACCAGGCGGCGGATGGCCTCGCGAACCGGCGCCCGGCTGGTGCCGAACTCCTGCGCCAGCTGGGTCTCGATCAAGCGCGAGCCGATGGGCAGGTCCCCGACGATTATCAGCTCCCGGATACGCTCGTAAGCCAGGTCGGCCATGCGCGTTCGATGCAGCGGCATGGCGCTCTCGGATCTTTCGGGTGATTCAAAGGAAGCCATCGGAGTCTCCGGCCGGCGAGGTAACGATTAAAAGACCCTAACACAAGGGAGGAGATAGCTCACTCCGACCTCCGTCGGAAACGCCCGGACGCCGCATGGAAGGCTCTAGGACGCGGCTTACGAAAAGACAAGGCGAGGCTGGTGGAGGGCAATGATAGAAGGATACAAAAAGATTGTCGACAATATACAGTCGACATGAAATGCTATGTCCATATACCGATCCCGAGGAAGGCACGGGCATGGGCAGGTTGATCCAGACAGGGCTGAACGCCGGCGAAGAGCCGAGCTTCCGCATCGTTGGCGGCGAAGGGGTGTACTTCTTCCTCGCGGACGGCCGTCGGGTCATCGATGGCAGCAGCACCGGCGGTCCACTCGGCCATGCCTACCCGGACATGCAGGACGCCCTGCGCAGGGCCGCCAGTGCCCCCGTGGTCAGCGAAGGCTGGGCCTGGGGCGAGCGTGAAGCCGCGGCGGATGAGCTGATCGATATCGCCTTCGCCGGCGAACACGACTGGGTCGGTGGCGTGCGCTTCTTCCTCAGCGGCAGCGAAGCCAACGATCAGGCGCTGTCGCTGGCCCAGGTGCTCAGCGGGCGGGCGCCGTTCGCCACCCGCGAGCGCGCCTATCACGGCCTCACCGGTCTGTCCCGCGACGCCACCCTGCAGCCGCACTGGCATGGCGGCCTCGCCTCGCATCATGGCGGCACCCGGCCGACGCCCTGGCGCGTAGCGGTTCACCAGCTGCCCGCGCCGATCGGCGCCAGCTACGGCGGCGATGTCTGCGTGCCGCCGCTGGAGACGCGCCTCGCCGGCGTTCCGGCGCAACTGGCCGACAGTGCGGCGATGATCATCGACTACACCCAGGGCGGCATCTATCACGACGCCGACTATCAGGACCGCATGGCGGCGATGGCCCGGGCGGCAGGCTGCCTGTGGATCGCCGACGAAGTGGTGACCGGCCTGGGCCGCAGCGGGCGCTGGTTCGCCTTCCAGGGCGGCGACAGCCGTCCGGACATCGTCACCCTCGGCAAGCCATTGGCCGGTGGCGCGGCGCCGGCCGGCGCGGTGGTGCTCTCCAAGGACGTGATGGAGCGGCTGAAAGACAAATCCTGGCAGAGCTACAGCACCTTCCGCGGTCACCCGAGCATGGTCGCCGCGGTACGCGCCTATTTGCGCGTAGTGGTGCGCGAAAAGCTGCTCGAGAGAACCGCGCATCTGGAACAGGTGATGAAGCGCCGCCTCGGCGAAATCGCTGCCCGCCATCCCATCGTCGCCCGTGTCGACGGTCGTGGCCTGCACTGGACCATCGAGCTGCACGGCCCGGACTGGCGCGACTGGCGCGCCGACACCCTGGAACCCACCCTCGCCTCGCGCGTCGCCGAGCGCGCGCTGGAAGCCGGTGCCCTGATCGGCACCAGCGGGGAACAGACCTCGCTGTTCCTCGCGCCCGCGCTGATCATTTCCGACAGCGAACTGGAAACCCTGCTGGCCGCACTGGATTACGGCCTGGAACTGCCGCATGAAGCGGCCGTCGAGCAATGCATCAATGGAGCGATCGCATGAGCACACCCAAGAGCGAACTGCTAAAGGTCATCCAGCGCTATTTCGACGCGCTGTATTTCGGCCGTTCGGACTGGTTCAACGAGATCTTCCACGCCGAGGCGCGGCTGTTCTCGTCCACGGACGATGAATTCATCATGCTCGACCTGCCGCTGTACCTCGAGCGGATCACCCGCCGGGAAGCGCCCGCGCAGCGCAACGACCCACGCGTCGACGAGATCATCAGCCTGGAAATGCCGACGCCGACCACCGCCCACGTGCGCGTACGCGACCTCTACCTGCCGCAGAGCTTCGTCGACGACATGACCCTGATCTTCCTTGGCGACACCTGGAAGATCGTCTCCAAGGTCTGGCACTACGAAGCGGCCTGACCGCTCCCCCACCCATGCCTTCCCACCGGAAACGGCGATACCGTTCAGCGCCTGCTTCACCCGGGCGCGGAGACGGCTCTGTTTTGCGCGATACTGCATTTCTCGTCGTGGCCGCGACTAACGAGAGAGATCAGGAGCATGTACAGGATTTCCGTGGATACCGGCGGCACCTTCACCGACGTGGTGGTGACCGACAGCAGCGGGGGCTACACCATCGGCAAGGCCCTCACCACCCATGCGCGCATCTTCGACGGCATGCGCGAGGCCCTCGGCGTCGCCGCCGAACAACTGGGGCTGGGCGTCGAGGCGCTGCTCGGCGCGACCGATCTGTTCATCTACGGAACCACGCGGGCGACCAACGCCATCGTCACCCAGCGCGTTGCGAAGACCGCGCTGCTGGTCACCGAAGGTTTCCCCGACATCCTCGTGCTGCGCGAAGGCGGCAAGCTCAATCCCCACGACTTCAGCCGCGACTACCCCGAGCCCTACGTCCCGCGCCGCTACACCTTCGAGGTGCGCGAGCGCATCCGCGCCGACGGCAGCGTGTCGCGCGACTTCGACGAGGCGCAGGCGCGCGAGGTGATCGGCCAACTGGCGCGGCACGACTTCGAGGCGATCGCCGTGTGCCTGCTCTGGTCGATCGCCAATCCGGCGCATGAACAGCGCCTCGCCGCGCTCCTCGACGAACTGCTGCCCGGCGTGCCCTACACCCTTTCGCACCGCATCCTGCCGGTGATCCGCGAGTACCGCCGGGCTTCGGCCACCAGCATCGACGCCTCGCTCAAGCCGCTGATGCAGCAGCACCTGAGCGGGCTGGAGCGCGACCTGCGCGCGGCCGGATACGCCAACGACATCCTCGTCTCGACCACGCTGGGCGGCTGCATGAACGTCGCCGAGCTGATCGAGGCGCCGATCCACACGGTGAAATCCGGCCCGGCCATGGCGCCGGTCGCCGCGGCCGCCTACACGCGCCTGGAAGACCTCGGCAGCAACGCCATCGTCTGCGACACCGGCGGCACCACCTTCGACGTCGGCCTGGTCCGCGATGGCAACCTCACCTACAGCCGCGACACCTGGCTCGGCGGCCTGTGGAGCGGTCACCTGCTGGGCATTTCCTCGGTGGACATCCGCTCGGTCGGCGCCGGCGGCGGCTCCATCGCCTGGTGCGACGAAGGCGGCCTGATGCGCGTCGGCCCGCAGAGCGCCGGCTCCGATCCCGGCCCGGCCTGCTACGGTCGCGGCGGCGAGTTGCCGACGGTGTCGGACGCCGCCTGCGTGCTCGGCTACTTCAATGCCGGGGCCTTCCTCGGCGGGCGCATGCGCCTCGACGTGGCGGCCGCGCGCCGCGCCCTCGCGCCGCTGGCCGAGCGTTTCGGCGCCAGCATCGAGCAGACCGCCTACGACATCATCAGCCTGGCCAGCGAGCTGATGATCAAGGCGATCCGCGAAATCACCATCGCCGAGGGCGTCAATCCGAACGAAAGCACCCTGGTCGCCGGCGGCGGCGCGGCCGGCATCAACATCCTGCCGATTGCCCGCGAGCTGGAATGCGAACGCGTGGTGCTGCCCAAGGCGGCCTCGGCGCTGTCCGCCGCCGGCATGCAGTTCGCCGACATCCTCAAGGAGGAAACCGCGAGCCTGGTGACTACCTCGAACCGCTTCGACCACGCCGCGGTAAACCGCACCCTGGGTGAACTCGAACGGCGCCTGCTGGGCTTTCTCGAAGGCCTCGGCGCACAGGCACGCGACAAGGCGCGCCTCGAGTTCTTCGTCGAGGCGCGTTACTTCGGGCAGATCTGGGAGCTGGATACGCCGCTGCCGTTCAGCCGTATCGAGAACGCGACGGACGTCGAACGGTTGGTCGAAGCCTTCCACCAGGTCCACCAGCGGGTATTCGCCATCGACGACCGCGCCAGCGCCGTGGAATGCATCAACTGGAAGGCGCGCCTGACCGTCGCCCTCTCCTCGCCGCTGGTGCAGACCCTCGCCCGCGCGGCGCGGGGCGAGGACGCGCCGGTGGCCGCCTACCGGACCTGCCACTTCGACGCCGGGGTAAGCATCGAAACGCCGATCCACGCTGGTGCCGACCTGCTTCCCGGTCACCGTGTGCAGGGCCCGGCGATCATCGAGGAGCCGACCACCACGCTGGTGGTCTATCCGGGGATGTCGGCGCGCGTCAGCGACGCCGGCAACTACATCCTGAGCTACCAGTGAGGGCGCCCGGAATGGACCAGAAGCAAGCCATCAACCCAGTACTCACCGCGGTGATCGCCAATCGCATCGACGGCATCGTCCGCGAGATGACCAACACTCTGCTGCGCGCCGCGCGCTCGGCGGTGATCAACAGCGCGCGCGACTTCAGCTGCGGCCTGTGCACCGCCGACAACCAGCTGCTGGCCTGCGCCGACGGCCTGCCGATCCACAGCTTCGGCGCGCACCTGCAAACCCGCACCATGTGCGAGTTCCACCCGGACCTCGCCGAGGGCGACGCCTTCCTGCACAACGACCCGTACACCGGCAACACCCACCCGGCCGACCACACCATCCTGGTGCCGGTGTTCGTCGAGGGCGAACACCTCTTCACCGTGGTCGCCAAGGCGCACCAGGCGGACATCGGCAACTCGCAACCGACCACCTACCATGCCTCGGCGAAGGACGTGTACGAGGAAGGCGCGCTGATCTTCCCGGCGGTGCGCGTGCAGCGCGACTACCAGATGAACCAGGACATCGTGCGCATGTGCCAGAGCCGCATCCGCGTGCCCGGCCAGTGGTACGGCGACTTCCTCGCCAGCCTCGGCGCCGCGCGGATCGGCGAGCGGCGACTCAAGGAGCTTTGCGAGAAGTACGGCAAGAAACGCATCAAGACCTTCGTCCGCGACTGGCTGGACTACTCCGAGCAGCGCATGGCCCAGGCCATCCGCCGGCTGCCCAGGGCGCGACTGGTGAACACCGGTGGCCACGATCCGGTGGAAGGCATCGTGCCCGAGGGGATTCCGATCAAGCTGGAAATCGAGGTCGACCCCGAGGCGGCGATGGTCACCCTGGACATGCGCGACAACATCGACAACCTGCCCTGCGGCTTCAACGTCAGCGAGGCCTGCACCATTTCCGCCTCGCTCACCGGCCTGTTCAACTCGCTGCCGGCGGACATCCCGAAGAACTCCGGGGCCTTCCGCCGCGTGCGCATGCTGCTCGGCGAAGGCAAGGTGATCGGCCGCCCGGCGTTCCCGCACAGCTGTTCGGTGGCCACCACCAACGTCGCCGACCGGCTGGTGAACTGCGCCGGCGCGGCCTTCGCCCAGCTCGGCGACGGCTACGGCGTCGCCGAGGGCGGCCTGGGCATGGGCGTGGGCCTGGCGGTGGTCTCCGGCGACGATCCGCGCCAGGGCAACGAGGCCTACGTCAACCAGTTGATCATCGCCATCAACGGCGGCCCCGCCAGCGCCCACGCCGACGGCTGGCTGACCTGGGGCCTGCCGGTGGACTGCGGGCTGATGTACCGCGACTCGGTGGAGATCGACGAGCTCAAGCACCCCATCGAATTCAGCCACATCCGCCTGATCCCCGGCTCCGGCGGCGCCGGCAAGTTCCGCGGCGCGCCGGGCGGCGACATGGCCTACGGACCCACCGAGGCGCCGCTGACGGTGATGTTCCCCTGCGACGGCCAGCTCAGCCCGCCGCGGGGCGTGCGCGGCGGCGGCGATGCGATCGCCGCCGCGGCCTGGCACATCCGCGCCGACGGCAGCCAGAGCAAGCTGCCCAACGTAGTCGCACTGACGCTGCAAAAGGGCGAACTGATCCGCGGCATCGACTGCTCCGGCGGCGGCTATGGCGACCCGCTGGAGCGCGAACCGCGCCGCGTGCTGCACGACGTGCTGGAACGCTGGGAAACCCCGTCGCGCGCCTTCGAGCTCTACGGCGTGGTGTTCAGCGGCTCGCTGGAGGGCCTCGACCTCGCCGTCGACGCGGCGGCCACCACCGTCCGGCGGCAAGCCCTGCGCGCGCAACGCGGCAACGGTTGAGCACCAGGCCGTGTCCGTGGTGTCATCAGCAGGCATCCCGCGCGGACAGGCGGGTAAATCGAGCAACGCAGAGGAAAGAAGATGACGGATGCATCAGATCGCTTGACCCACGACCTCTTCAACGGCGCCCGTTCGCGGCGCGACATGCTCAAACTGCTGGGCATCGCCGGCGCCGCCGGCCTGCTCGGCGGCCCGTTGCTCTCCGGCCGCGCAGAGGCGGCCGCAAAACACTTCACCTGGGGCACCAACGCCGATTACGCGCGGCCCGAGTTCCTCGCGCCCTTCCTCAAGGCCAGCGGCATCGAGGTGCAGACCAGCCTGTTCGCCGACCCTTCGGAAATCATCACCAAGCTGCAATCCGGCGGCGCCGGCGTCGAACTGCTCACCGACGGTTCCTACCACGCGCAGATCACCTATGACGCCGGCGTGCTCAAGCCGATCGACACCGCCAGGCTGAAGAACTGGTCGAAGCTGATTCCCGGCTTCGACAAGGCCGCGGGGATGATCTACGACGGCAAGACCTACGGCGTGCCCTACGCCTGGGGCACCGACTCGATGGTCTACAACCACGGCATCGTCGGCCAGGACGTCGACGACCTGGCAATCCTCTTCGACAAGGAATTCGCCGGGCGCATCGCCATGCCCAACGGCCTGTTCGAGAGCGTGGTGGTGGCCGCCCTCTACCTTGGCATCAAGACCCCGTTCGCCATGGACAAGGACCAGCTCGACGCCGTCGCCGAGGTGCTGATCAAGCAGAAACCGCTGGTGCGCTCCTACTGGAACGACATCGGCGACCTGAAGAACCTCATGGCCACCGGCGAAGTCGCGGTGTGCTGGGGCTGGCAACCGCTGCTGGAAATCCGCAAGTACGACGTCGACGTGCGCTGGACTCACCCGAAGCAGGGCGAGCTGGCCTGGTACGACGCGGCCTTCCTGACCAGGGACGCCAACGCCGAGAGCGAGGCCGCCTGCCTGGCCTTCATCGACTACCTGCTCGGCGAGCAGTACGGCGCGATGATCGGCAAGGACATCGGCTACCGCACCACCTCCACCGCAGCGATCGCCACGATGGATAGCAAACTGGTCGACTCCCTCGACCTGGCCAAGCCGGACGCCTTCCTGAAGAACGCCGTCTGGTGGACCTCGCCGACCAACCCCGCCGGCTATCAGGCGGTGTGGGACAAGGTACTCAACGCCTGACACCGATACGCCCCGCCGTTCTCCCGGACGGCGGGGCGTGGGTGGACGTACCTTCGGAGGCCGCGTGCGCTTTTCCCGTTATCCGCTGATCACCGGCGGCCCCTGGCTGCTCCTGCTGCTGACGTTCTTCGTGCTGCCCATCGCCGGCCTGCTGCTGCTTTCGCTGTCGCCGGGCAACGGTTCGGCGGCGGCGTTCCCGACCCTGGACAACTACCGCGGGATTCTCGACCTGGCGTCCGGCCGCCCGCAGGTGCTGGCGCGCACCCTCGGCGTGGCACTCGGTGTGGTGCTGCTGGCCACGCTGATCGCGCTGCCGGTGGCCTACTACCTCGCCAAGGGCGTGCGCTCGACGCGGTTGCAGGCGCTGGTGCTGATGCTGGTGACCGTAACCTTCCTGGTCGGGCCGCTGATCCGCACCGTGTCCTGGCGCGGCATCCTCGGCGTGAAGGGCCTGATCAACACGGCGCTGACCAGCAGCGGCCTGCTCGACGCGCCGATCATGGCGCTGCTCTACGGGCGGCCGGCGGTGATCGCCGCGATGACCTACAACAGCTTCCCGTTCATGCTGTTCACCCTGTTCCTGGCGATGAGGACCATCGACGACCGCTACCTGGTGGCGGCGCGCGACCTCGGCGCCTCGGCCAGCGCCACCTTCTGGCGCATCGTCATGCCGCTGGCGGCGCCCGGCCTGTGCGTCGGCGCGGTGCTGGTGTTCGTACCGACCCTGAGCACCGTGCTGGAACCGGAAATGCTCGGCGGCACCTCCGGCCGGCTGACCACCACGGAAATCCGCGACCAGTTCTTCCACGCGTTGAACTGGCCGCTGGGCAGCGCGCTCACGGTGCTGCTGATCGTCGCCGGCGGGCTTGCCGTCGGCCTGCTGGCGGCGCTGCTGGCACTCTTCGCCCGCGCCTGCGGACGCATCGGCCTGAGCCTAGGCGCGGGTGGCGGACGATGAAGCGCCCGCGCCACCCGTTCCTGCTGCTGTGCACCCTGGCGATGCTGATCTACGCGCTGGTGCCGATCGTCACGGTGATCGCCTTCAGCTTCAATCCGCTGCCGTTCTACGCCTTCCCGATCACCGGCTTCACCGGCAAATGGTACGCCGCGCTGGTCGCCGACCCCCGCATCGGCGCCTCGCTGCTCGCCTCGCTGGGCATCGCCACGCTGGTGGCGCTGCTGGCGACGCTGCTCGGCACGCTGTTCGCGTTCTTCGTGGTGCGCGCCCAGGCGCGCTTCAAGCGCCTCTGGTTGGCCTTCGGTTTCCTGCCGCTGGTGGTGCCGGTGCTGGTGCTCGCCGCCGGCCTGCAGGTGGCCTTCGTCGAACTCGGCCTGCCGCTCGGCTACCCCACGGTGATCATCGGCCACACGCTCTACACCTCGCCCTTCGTCGCGCTGATGGTGATGGCGCAGCTGCTGCGCTACGACGAGCGTCTCGACGAAGCCGCCCGCGACCTCGGTGCCAGCCAGCGGCAGATGCTGCGCCACGTGACCCTGCCGATCCTCTGGCCGAGCATCCGCTCCGGGCTGCTGCTGGCCTTCCTGCTGTCGTTCAACGAATGGGCGATCGCCTTCTTCACCGGGCGCGGCTTCAACACCCTGCCGATGCTGATCTACTCGATGGCGCGCAACGGCCTGCCGCCCAGCGTGCTGGCTTACTCCGCGCTGGCCGTCGGCTGCGTGCTGCTGGTCGCCGGGATGATCCTGCCCTTCGCTCTCAAACTCATCCGAGGACGCGCATGACCCCGCCCGACTCCCCCCGCGACCTGGTCATCGATGCGGTGAGCAAGACCTACGGCGCCACCCTGGCGGTGGACCGCGTCAGTCTGAACGTCGGCCACGGCGAAATCGTCGCCATCCTTGGCCCGTCCGGTTCCGGCAAGACCACCCTGCTGGGCATGGTCAGCGGCCGGCTCGGCCTCGACGGCGGCGACATACGCATCGCCGGGCGCTCCATCGCCGGGTTGCCACCGGACCGCATTGACGCCGCCACGGTGTTTCAGGACTACGCGCTGTTCCCGCACCTGAACGTGCTGGAAAACATCGGCTTCGGCCTGCGCATGAAGGGCCTGGGCAAGGCCGAGACCCGCGCCGCGGCGCTGCGGATGCTCGAACTGGTGGGCCTTGCCGACTTCGCCGAGCGCGCGGTGACGCAGCTTTCCGGCGGCCAGAAGCAGCGCGTCGCCACCGCCCGCGCGCTGGCCGTGCAACCCGCCGTGCTGCTGCTCGATGAACCTCTCGGCGCGCTCGATAGGCAGATTCGCCAGCGTCTGCAGCGCGAACTCGCCGGGCTGCTGCGCGAGCTGAAGATGACTGCGCTGCTGGTCACCCACGACCAGGAAGAAGCCTTCGCCATGGCCGACCGGGTGGCGATCATGCAGGCCGGCAGGCTGGAACAGATCGATGCGCCGGGCGAGCTGTACCGCTGGCCGCGCACCGAATTCGTCGCCACCTTCCTCGGCGCCGGCAGCCTGCTCGATGCCCGCTGCCTGGCCAGCGATGCCGCCGTGCTGGAGTGCGAAGCGCTCGGCGGCCGCTTCCGCACGCGCAGCCGCCTTTCCATCGCGCCCGGCCCGGTGCGCGTACTGATCCGCCCGGAACAGCTCCAGATTGCCCGCCCCGGTGAGCTGACGGCGCCGGTATGGCGCGGCGCACGCATTGCCGAGGTGCTGAACAGCGGCGAGGTCACCCGTTACCGGCTGGACATCGCCGGCACCCCGCTGGAATCCGTCGCCCTCGGCCTGCCGCGCTTCGCCCCTGGCGAGCAGGTGGACTGCACGCTGGAGCGTGACGGGCCGGTGGTGATCGGCTGACGTGAGCGGGGCTGGGTTGGTGGGCTGAAGCCCACCCTACCCGGCCGGGGATCGTAGGGTGGGTTAGCCGCGCCGCACGGATCGCCCGCAGCTCCACGAAAGCCCGTCTCGCCCGGTGGGCTAAAGCCCACCCTACTTGATCCGGAACCGTAGGGTGGGTTAGCCGCGCTGCACGGATCGTCCGTACCTCCGAGAAAGCCCGTCGCGGCGTAACCCACCGTGCGGAGCTTCGTCAGGCCGTAGGGTGGGTTAGCCGCGCCGCACGGATCGCCCGCAGCTCCACGAAAACCCATAGCGGCGTAACCCACCAAGCGGCGGTTCGCCAGACGCAAGGGCAGCCGTGCCCGATGGGTTGAAGCCCACCCTACCCGGTCCGGGGCGGTAGCCGCCTCGCCGGACACAACGCGGTCAATGCATGAAGGTGTCGAGGTAGGCGGCGACGCTTCTCGCCAGGCGCCGGCGCCAGGGCGGTGTCGCCGGATTGGCGAGTACGCGGTCTTCGTGGGCGAAGGAACGCATGATCAGCTGATAGCCGAGCCAGCGGCATGGCTCGGGTTCCCAGCGGCGCAGGCTCTTGTCCAGCGGCTGGTCGCGGGTCACCCAGGGCAGCCGGGTCAACGCGCTGTCGTTGTGCAGGATCAGGTCGGCGACGGTGCGCCCGCCGAGGTTGCTCGCGCCGACGCCCTCACCGCCGAAACCGCCGGCCAGCGCCAGGCCGTTCTTCTCGTCGCGCAGCATGTGCGGGCGGAAACGCCGCGCCATGCCCATGTTGCCGCCCCAGGCGTGGGTCAGCTTCACTCCGCGCAGGCGGGGGAAGAGCGACTCGAACAGGTAGCGGCGCAAGCCGATCTCCGCCTCGCTGAGCTGGAAGTCCTCGCGCACGCGCCCGCCGAAGCGGTAGCCACCGCGCGCGCCGAACACCAGGCGGTCGTCGCGGGTGCGGTGGCCGTAGGTGATCTGCCGGCTGTTCTCGGCGAACGCCTGGCCGTCACGCAGGCCGATCTCGTCCCAGGTCGATGCGGGCAGCGGTTCGGTGGCGACGATCAGGCTCTGCACCGCGACCTGATAGGGCTGCAGCAGGCCGAAGCCGCCGGCGTAGCCCTCGACCGCCGGGACGATCCAGTCGGCGCGCACGCGAGCGCGCGCGGTGCGCAGTTCGCGCGGTTGCCAGTCGCTCACCGGGCTGCGTTCGTAGATCGTCACGCCGAGGCGCTCCACCGCTTGCGCCAGGCCGCGTACCAGGCGCGCCGGCTGGATGGTGGCGCAATGCGGCGAATAGATCGCGCCGTAGGCATCGGCGATGCGCAACTGGGCGTCGAGCGCGTGACGGTCCAGCCAGACGTAGTCGCTCTCGTCGTGGCCTTCGCGGTACAGCGCGTCGAGTTCGTGGCGCAGGCGGCTGCGCTGCTCCGGGTAGCGCGCCGCGCAGGTCAGCACGCCGCCCTTGAGATAACCGCAGTCGATGCCTTCCGCCTGGATGACCCCGGCGACCTCGTCGGGAATCGACTTGAGCACCGCGTAGGCGCGCATCCGCTCCTCCTTCGGCAGCGGCGCCAGGTAGCGGTCCTCGCCGAGCATGCGCCCCATCAGCCAGCCGCCGTTGCGCGCGGAGGCCCCGTAGCCGGCGGTCTGCGCTTCGAGGATGACGATGCGCAGCTGCGGCGCCTGGCGCTTCAGGTAGTAGGCGGCCCACAGCCCGCTGTAGCCGGCGCCGACGATCGCGACGTCGACGTCCAGGTCCTGTTCCAGGCTCGGGCGCGCCCGCAGCGGCGTGTCGAGCTGATCCATCCACAGGCTGATGTTTTCCCAGTTCTGCATTGCGAGGGCTCCAGGGCGAGGTGTGCCGGCAGTCTAGGGCGCGTCGGCGTGCGGGTCGTTCGCGCGGGTCCGTGCGGAATTCAGCTGCCTGAGGTAGCCGCGCGGCGGCAGGCCGGTGCGTTCGCGGAAACAGCGGTAGAACACCGACAGCGAGTTGAAGCCGACGGCGAAGGCCAGCTCGTCGATGCGTCCGGCGTCCTCCTCGCCGAGGCGCTCCAGCAGGTGGTCGACGCGGGCGCGGTTGACGTACTGGTAGAAGCTGACCCCGAGCATCTGGTTGAGCAGGTAGGACACCTGGTTGCGGCTGTAGCCGGTGTCGGCGGCGACCTTGCTCAGGTCGAGGTCGCTGGCCAGGTAGGGTTTTTCGCTGGCGAAGTACTGTTCCAGGTCGAGCAGCATCAGGCGGACCTGCACCGACGACAGGCCGAGCCGCTGGATCTTCGCCGTCGGCGCCTCGGCTCCGGCGCCGACGTTTTCCTCGCGCACCGCGGTGGCGTATTCATGGACCCGCCAGATCAGCCCGTCGCGCACGGTGATCGCCTCGCTGGCGCGGAACGAGGCCAGCCGGCCGCTGCGCCGCAGGGTCAGCCGCGAGCAGTACTGGATGAACGCGGTGTCGCCGTCGACGCGGATGCGGTCGGTGTGTTCGATGTGTTGCTGCGGGCTGTGCGGCATGGCGGTGCGCACGTAGTCGCGCAGCGCGTCGAAGGGGATGCGCAGGTTGTTGAAGAAGTCGTAATACTCGATATCGGGGTGATAGAGCGCCATCACGCCGTCCACGTCGAGTGCCATCCAGCACTGGTGATAGCGCTCGACCACCTCGCGGGTTCGCCGGGTTTCCTCGTCCACGCTGCTTCTCCGAATCCTCTGCCAGCGCAGAGTAAGGATTGCCCACCGCTTTGCAACGCCCCGCCGGCGAATTCCTCGGCTGCACGGAACAGCAACGGCCCCTCGGCGGCGACCTGGATTCGACGGCGCCGCGATAGCATTGGACCGCATCGACCGGCAAATCTAAGCTGCGTTTCCCTTCGTACTCGCGGGCGCCCATGTACTCCGTCATCAACGTCGTCATTCCGATCTTCGCCCTGATCCTGGTGGGCTACGTCTGCCGCCGCACCGGCCGCCTGGGACCGACCGCCGCCGCCGAGATCAACAAATTCGTGGTCTGGCTGGGCCTGCCCTCGCTGCTGTTCCAGGTCACCGCCGGCTCGAGCTGGGAGAAGGTCTGGCAGCCGGGCTTCGTCGTCGCCGTCACCGTCGGCTGCCTGGCGGTATACCTGCTGACCCTGGCCTACCGCCTGCGCGGCGAGCGGCGCCTGGTCGACGCCAGCATCGACAGCCTCAGCGCCTCCTACGCCAACACCGGGTTCATCGGCATTCCGCTGTGCGCGCTGGTGTTCGGCCAGGATGGCCTGGAGCCGGCGATGATCGCCTCGATCCTGGTGGTCTGCGTGCTGTTTTCCCTGGCGGTGGTGTGCATCGAGATCGGCCTGCAGGCCGAGAAGAGCCTGCACCACGCCGTGCTCAAGGTGCTCAAGGCGCTGGCGAAGAATCCGCTGATCGTCTCGCCGATCCTCGGCGCGTTCTGGGCGATGGGCGGGCAGCCCCTGCCCGGCCCGCTGCACCAGTTGCTCACCCTGCTGGCGAACGCCACCACGCCCTGCGCACTGGTGTCGCTCGGGCTGTTCCTCGCCCAGGCGCAGAAAGGCTCCAGCGAGGGCGCGATGCCGATCGTGCTGATCAAGCTCATCGTGCAGCCGCTGATCACCTGGGTGATCGCCTTCCCGCTGCTGCACCTGCCGCCACTGTGGGCCAACTCGGCGCTGCTGCTTGCCGCCCTGCCCACCGGCACGGGGCCGTACATGCTCGCCGAGTTCTACAACCGCGAGGCCGCGCTGGTATCGCGGGTGATCCTGGTCTCGACCCTCGGCTCGCTGCTGACCACCTCGCTGCTGCTCTACCTGCTCGGGCTTTAATCCGCGTGACAAAGGCAGCTGCGGCGCAGACACCGCGCGGCGTCGCTGGCATCATTGCAGCCCGCCGCGCCTGCTCGCCCCAGGACGCGCAGCAGACTTTGCACAGGTTCCCAGGAGAGTTCGCCCATGGCCGCCCGGCCCATCCTCACCGTGATTCCACCCACCTCGCCGCTGCGTGGCCAGGTCGCGCCGCCCGGCTCGAAGTCGATCACCAACCGCGCGCTGCTGCTGGCGGCGCTGGCCAGGGGCACCAGCCGCCTCAGCGGCGCGCTGAAGAGCGACGACACCCGGCACATGTCCGAGGCGCTGCGGCAGATGGGCGTCGAAGTGCTCGAACCGGACGACACCACCTTCGTCGTCAGCAGCGACGGCCAGTTGCGCACGCCGACCGGGCCGCTGTTCCTCGGTAACGCCGGCACCGCCGTGCGCTTCCTCGCCGCCGCGGTCACCAGTGTCGACGGCGCCGTCACCCTGGACGGCGACGAATACATGCGCAAACGCCCGATCGGCCCACTGCTCGACGCGCTGCGCAGCGTCGGCGTCGGCGTCGACTGCGCCACCGGCTGCCCGCCGCTGACGGTGCACGCCAAGGGAGGCTTTCCCGCCGGGCGCATCGAGGTCGACGCCGGCCTCTCCAGCCAGTACGTCTCCGCCCTGCTGATGGCCGCCGCCTGCGCCGAAGGCCCGGTGGAAATCGCCCTGCGCGGCAAGGACATCGGCGCCCGCGGCTACGTCGACCTGACCCTGGCGGCGATGCGGGCCTTCGGCGCGCAGGTCGAGCAGCAGGACGAGATGACCTGGCGCGTGATGCCGGGCGGTTATGTCGCGCGCGACTACTTCATCGAACCCGACGCCTCCGCCGCCACCTATCTGTGGGCCGCGCAGGTGCTCAGCCAGGGCGACATCGACCTCGGCGTCGCGGATGCCGACTTCACCCAGCCGGACGCCCGCGCCAACGACTTCATCCGCCAGTTCCCGCGGATGCCGGCGCTGATCGACGGCTCGCAGATGCAGGACGCCATCCCGACCCTGGCGGTGCTCGCCGCCTTCAACGAGACCCCGGTGCGCTTCGTCGGGCTGGCCAACCTGCGGGTCAAGGAATGCGACCGCGTGGCCGCGCTGCATGATGGCCTCAACGCGATTCGCCACGGCCTCGCCACGGTGGAAGGCGACGACCTGCTGGTGGCCGCCGACCCGGCGCTGACCGGCAGCACCTGCGACGCGCTGATCGAGACCCACGCCGACCACCGTATCGCCATGTGCTTCGCCCTCGCCGGGCTGAAGATCCACGGCGTGCGCATCCTCGACCCGGAATGCGTCGGCAAGACCTATCCCGGCTACTGGAAGGCCCTGGGCTCGCTGGGCGTGAGTTTCGAGCGCAGCTAGCCGAACGGACGCGGACAAAAAAACGGCCCTGAGGGGCCGTTTTTCGTTCGATCCGGACGGATATCGCGCGTCGCCCGGCTGATCGGGTGCTGCTCGCGCCCGTTACTCGCCCGCCTGCAACACCCAGCCGCCGACCTGCAGGGCGAGCTCGTCGCTGGCCCGGCCGAAGGCGTCGACGACTTCGGGCACCGCGCGGCCCTGCACCGGCTGGCTCACCTCGAAACGCCGGCTGGCGAGGATCGCGCGGCTGCGGGTATCGATCAGTTGCGCGTCGAAGCGGATCAGCACCTGCGGCTGGCCAGCCTGATATTCGCTCTGGAACGCGCGAAGGTTGCCGCCCAGTTCGCGGTCGGCGCGCAGGTTGTCGTCGTCGCTGCTCAGCCGGGCGATGCCACCGCCGGCGCGCAGCGCCTCGATCAGGCGGTCGCGCAGCAGCACCGGCGCGGCGTCGCTCCAGCGCGCGCCCTTGTAGAAACTCAACCGATCCGGCTGCGGCAGCACGGCGATGCGCGTGCCTTCCAGCCCGCCGGCGGCTTTCGGCCGGGTGACGCGCAGCGAGCCGTCGGCGCCGGCCGGCGCGGCCGCACTGGCGAAGTGGCCGCCGGGAAGCAGGTAGGTGTCCACCGTCTCCGGCTGCGACAGCGCCGAGCAGCCGCTCAGCAGCAGCGCGCCGGCCAGCAGGGCGAGGGAGCGCCCCGGAAAAACGCGGATCATGGCTCGAACTCCTGTGCATGTTCCCGCCCGAGCAGATAGCCCACCGGGTTTTCGTTGAGGCCGTGGCTGACCTGGCGCAGCGAGGCCAGGGTTTCGCGCAATTCGCGAATCGCCGGGCCGAGTTCGCCAAGGCGCTGCAGGCCGATGGCCAGCGAATCGCTGTTGGCGGCGAGGATGCCGTCCAGCCGCGTGCTGCTGCCCTCCAGCGAGGCCAGCGTCTGCTCGGCCTGATCCAATACAACGCGGCCCTTGTCGTTGACCAGAACGTTGGCATTGCGCATCAGCAGCGTGGTCTGTTCCAGCGTCGCGCTGGCCTGCTGGCTGGCCAGCGCCAGCTGGTGGACCATTTCGCGCACGTCGTCGCGCTGGTCGGCGATCATCGCGGTGGCCTGCTGCAGGTTGTCCAGCGTGCGGCTGATGCGTTCGGCGTTGCCCTCGGAGAGCATGCGGTTGATCCCCGTCAGCGCCTGGGTGACGCCGGTCATCAGGTCCTCGCCGTTGGCCAGCAGGCGGGCGATCGGTGACGGATCGGCGACGATGATCGGCGGCTCGCCGTTCTGCGCCACCAGCGGCTGGCTTTCCGGCGTGCCGCCGCTGAGCTGGATCTGCGAGGTGCCGGTGATGCCGTTCATCGACAGCTTGGCGCGGGTGTCCAGCTTGATCGGCGTGGTCGCGACGATGCGGATCTGCGCCACCACACGACGCGGGTCGTTCGGGTCGAGGTGAAGCTCCTCCACCTCGCCGACGCGAATGCCGCTGTACTGCACGGTGCTGCCCTGCGAAAGGCCGCTGACCGCCTCCTTGAAGACCACCCGGTAGCGGTTGAACTCGCCCTCCCCGGAGCGCCCCAGCCAGAAGGCGAAGAGCATGGCAGCGGCGATGGCGATCACCGTGAACAGTCCGATCAATACGTGATGGGCTCGGGTTTCCATCAATCCGTCTCCCGCAGGAATGCATGGGTGTGTTCGGCGGCACGCGCGCGCGGGCCGTGAAAGTAGTCGCGAATCCAGGCGTCGTCGTACGCCGCCACCACCTCGAGGCGATCGGCCACCAGCACGCGCTTCTGCGACAGCACGGCGATGCGGTCGCTGATCGCGTAGAGGGTGTCGAGGTCGTGGGTGACGAGGAACACCGACAACCCCAGCGCCTCGCGCAGGGTGAGGATGAGCTGGTCGAACGCCGCCGCGCCGATCGGGTCGAGCCCGGCGGTGGGCTCGTCGAGGAACAGGATGTCCGGGTCCAGTGCCAGCGCGCGGGCCAGCGCGGCGCGCTTGATCATGCCGCCGGACAGCGAGGCCGGGTACTTGTCGCCGGCGTTCGCCGGCAACCCGGCCAGCGCCAGCTTGACGGCGGCCAGGCGCTCGGCCGAGGCGCGCGAGAGGCCGGCGTGCTCGATCAGCGGCAAGGCGATGTTCTCGATCACCGTCAGCGAGGAAAACAGCGCGCCCTGCTGGAAGAGCACGCCGAAGCGCCGTTCGACACGCGAACGGCGCTGCTCGGGCAGGGTCAGCAGGTCCTCGCCGAACACCCGCACGCTGCCGGCGCTGGGCCGGTTGAGGCCGATCAGGGTGCGCAGCAGCACCGACTTGCCGCTGCCCGAACCGCCGACCACGGCGAGGATTTCGCCACGGCGGATGTCCAGGTCGAGGTGCTCGTGCACCACCTGCGGGCCGAAACGGTTGCTCAGGTCGCGGACTTCGACGATCGCCTCGCTCACCAGTCCATCTCCATGCAGAACAGGGCCACCAGCGCATCCAGCAGGATCACCACGAAGATCGATTTCACCACGCTGATGGTGGTGTGCTCGCCCACCGACTGCGCACTGCCGCTGACCTTGAAGCCTTCCAGGCAGCCGATCACGGCGATCAGGAAGGCGAACAGCGGCGCCTTCGCCAGACCGACCACCAGGTGGCTGACGCCGATGTCGCTGTGCACGATGTTGAGGAACATGCCGGGCGAGATGTCCAGCGCGATGGCGCACACCGCCAGCCCGCCGAGGATGCCGCTGAGCATGCCGACGAAGGTGAGGATCGGCAGTGCGACCAGCAGCGCCAGCAGGCGCGGCAGCACCAGCAGCTCGACCGGATCGAGGCCGAGGGTGCGGATCGCGTCGATCTCCTCGTTGGCGCGCATCGAGCCGATCTGCGCGGTGAAGGCGCTGGCGGTGCGCCCGGCGATGAGGATCGCGGCGAGCAGCACGCCGAATTCGCGGAGGAACGAATAGGCCACCAGGTTCACGGTGAACAGGGTCGCGCCGAAGCTCTGCAGCACGGTGGCGCCGAGGAACGACACCACCGCGCCGACCATGAAGGTCAGCAGCGCGACGATGGGCACCGCGTTCAGCCCGGTCTGTTCCAGGTGCGCGACCATCGAGGTCAGCCGCCAGCGCTGCGGGCGCAGCAGGTAGCCGAGCAGCGATTGCAGGATCAGCCCGATGAAGCCCAGCATCTCCACCAGGTTGCACCAGTGCTCGACCATCGACGCACCGATGCGCTCGAGCAGTTCCAGGTAGGCGGCGCGCGGCGCGGGCGGTGACAGCGGCGCCTGGTCCGCCTGCGAGCGCGCCACCAGCGTCAGCAAGGCCTGCTGCTTGGCCGGCAGGCACTCCTGGGTGGCCGCGCGTTCGACGCCCAGCAGCCGCACCAGCAGCGCGGCGCCGGCGGTATCGAGCTGGCCGAGGTGGCTGAGATCGAAATGCCGTGGGGGTTCGGCGCCCTGGGCCGAGACGACTTCGCGCTCCAGCCGCATGTAGTCGGCCAGCACCCAGTCGCCGGCGATGCGCAGGGTCGGGGCATCGCCGGCATCGAGGCGCGTCAGGCTACCAGGCGTTGTAAGGCTCATCGACTGTCCGGGTCAGGCGGCGGGAAACTCCCTGAGCCTGCCATGATGCCGAGAACAGAGCCTTCGCTCTAGCTTTTTGCAGGTGCAATCGTCGCCGCCGACGCGCCCGGCGCACGCCAGGCACGCGTTACTTCTGCCGGCGCCGGCGGATCACCGCGATCACCGCGCCGCCGAGCAGCAGCAGGCTCGCCGCGCTGAGCGTGCTCATGGTGCCCAGCGCCGGAACCATCGGCGTGTAGCCGGCGACCATCTTCGAGTACAGCCACTTGGGCACCGTGGAGTCGGCGCCGGCGGTGTACAGCGACAGCGGGAAGTTGCCCCAGGACAGCAGGAAGGCGAACAGCGCGCCGGACCAGATGCCCGGCCACAGCAGCGGCAGGGTGATCTCCTTGAAGATGAACAGGCGGCCGGCGCCCAGGTCGATGGCGGCCTCTTCCAGGGTCGCGTCGTAGCTGTAGACCTGGATCGCGATCACCAGCGTCACCACCGGCACGATCCACACCAGGTGCGCGACCACCGCGGTGCGCCAGCTCGGCGTGATACCCAGGGCGTTCATCCACAGCAGCAGCGCCAGGCCAAGCACGGCCTGCGGGAAGAAGATCGGCAACAGCAGCAGCTTCTGGTACAGCTTGCGTCCCTTCCACTCGTAGCGGGCGAACGCCAGCGCGCCGAAGAACGCCAGCAGCACCGAGATCAGCGTCACCAGCAGGGCGACGGTGATCGAGTTCTGCACCAGCGTCTGCACCTCCAGCGAGGCCAGCGTGCGCTGCCACCAGTCCAGCGAGAACTGGCGCACCGGGAACAGGAAGTAGCGGCTCTTCGACAGCCCGGCCAGCGCGCTGCAGACGATCGGCAGGTAGATCGCGATGAGCACGAAGGCGGCCCAGCTGCGGATGAAGAATTCGGAACGGATCTTCGCTTGGGTTCTCATGCTCAGCGTCTCCCCAGCACGCGGTCGAGGTCCAGCCTGGAAAGCACCGCCAGGGTCAGCCCGCCGATGATCAGCACCAGCAGCACGGCCAGCGCGGCACCGAGCGGCCAGTCCTGGGCGTAGGTGAAGGCGATCTCGATGTCGTGCACCACGGTGATCACCGATTGCCCGCCGAGAATCTTCGCCTCGGCCACCGCGCCGACGGCGAGGACGAAGGTCAGCAGCATGCCGATGAGGATGCCGGGCATCGCCAGCGGCAGCTCGACCTCGCGCCAGACCATGAAGCGCCCGGCGCCGAGGTCGGCGGCCGCGTCGATCAGGTCGCGCGGCACCATCGACAGGCCCAGGGTCATCGGGAACAGCATGAACGGCAGGTACACGTAGACCATGCCGAACAGCGTGATCCCCGGCGTGTAGAGCACCTCGGGGCCCGGCCCCATGCCAACGGCGTTGAGCAGGCCGTCGACCACGCCGTTCTTGATGAAGAACTGCACCCAGCCATAGAGGCGGACGTTTTCCGAGATGAACAGCGGGAACACGAAGAGCACGCTGACCAGCGAGGAGAAACGCCCGAACGCGTGGTTGAGGCCGTAGGCGATCGGATAGGCGATCAGCGCCAGGATGATCGTGCAGGCCGCGGCCAGCCCCAGCGACCAGACGAACGAGGTCCACACGGTGTTGGAGGAATCCAGCACCGCGGAGAAGTTGGCCAGGGTGAACGAGGTGAACACCTCGAAGCTCTTCGGCGAGGCGAAGGCGTAGGCGACCACGGTGACCAGCGGCGCGAGGAAGCCCAGCAGCAGGAAGAGCAGCACCGGGCTGGCGTAGCGCAGGCCGGTGGAAACCACGGGTGGCGCGTCGGAATCGTGCATCTCAGGCCTCCGCCACGAAGGCATCGGCGGCGTTCCAGCCGATCATCACCTGCTGGTCGAGGGCCGCATCGCGCGCCAGGGTGCGCGGGATCTCGATGAGCACGCTCTTTTCGCCGCAACGCACCTGGTACTGGATGCGCGAACCCAGCGAATACTCGTTGAATACGCTGCCGCGGATGACGTTGTCGAACTCGTCCGGCGCGCTGGCGAAGCGCATGTACTCGGGGCGCACGATCAGCGTGGCCGCCTGGGCGCCCTGCAGCGATTCGGGCAGGGTCAGGGTCACGGCGCTGTCGGTGTCGGCGCTGAACCAGCGGTCGGCTTCGCGCACCAGCGGAAACTTGTTCACCTCGCCGAAGAACTCGGCGACGAATTCGGTTTCCGGCCGCGCGTAGATGCTCTCCGGCGTACCGATCTGGACGATCTTGCCGGCACTCATCACCGCGATGCGGTCGGACATCACCATCGCCTCCTCCAGCGAGTGGGTGATGTAGACGAAGGTCTTGCCGCTCTCGCGGTGCAGGTCCTTGAGCTCCTTCTCCAGCACCTTCTTCAGCTTGTAGTCGAGCGCCGACAGCGGCTCGTCAAACAGCAGCACATCGGGGTCGTAGGCGAAGGCGCGGGCCAGCGCGACGCGCTGCTTCTCGCCGCCGGAACACTTCATCACGTTCTTGCCGTAGTAGCTCTCCGGCAGGCGCAGCATGCGCAGCAGCTCCAGCGCGCGCTCCTTGCGCTGCGCCGGCGGGACGTTCTTCACCTTGAGCGGGAATTCGATGTTCTCGCCGACGGTCTTGTGCGGGAACAGCGCCAGCGACTGGAACACCAGGCAGGTCGGCCGCTGTTTAGCCGGGACGTTGTTGATCAGCTCGCCGCGCAGGGTGATGTTGCCGTCGCTCGGCGCCTCCATGCCGGCCAGCATGCGCAGCAGCGTGGTCTTGCCGGAGCCGGACGGGCCGACCACGGTGAGGAACTCGCCGTCGAGGATGTTCAGTGAAATGCCGCTGACCGCGGTGAACTCGTTGAAACGCTTGTAGACATCCACCAGTTGCAGAATCGGTAGCGGTGCCTTGGCGACGTCATTCAATGCGCTGCTCATAGTCGTGCCTTGTTCGATTACGGGACGTGCAGGGTCCCGCCCACGCGCCGGCCAGCAGCAGGCGCGTGAGCGGGCGATGGGGCCAGTTGGCGGCGCGGGCGCGCGTCATCCGATGGCGCCCGGCCCACGGGTGTCGCGATCAGCGCATGCGCTTGGCGGCGGTGATCATGTCCAGTGCCTCGGCGTACTCGGGAACGATGTCGTACTCGACGCAGCGGCTCATTTCCTCGGCCAGGCTGTCCCACTGGATGATGTCCAGCTCTTCCTGGGTGAACAGCTTGAAGCACTCCGGGTTGCCCATCTGGCTGACCGGGTTGAAGGTGCCCTCGGCGAACGCCACCTGGTGGGCGACGTCGGGCTTCTGCACGTACTTGAGGAATTCGGTGGCCAGCGGCGAGACGTTGGGGTTGTTCACCACCGAGGTGATCTCGATCCAGGAAACCCCGCCCTTGCCGTCGATCGGCCCGCGCAGCGGCGTGATGCCGCGTATTTCCGGGTAGCCGTCGGCGCGCGCCGGCGAGGCGGTGTAGGTGCCGCCGGTGAGGTACAGGTCGATCTCGCCGGAGATCATCGCCTGGTTCAGGCTGGCGACGTCGCCGACCATCTTCGCGCCCTTGAAGACCTTCACCGCGGTCTGCTGGAACGCCTCCATCTCCGCCGGCGTGTGCTTGACGAAGGGGTTGATGCCGGCGATCAGGAAGATATCGAAGACGTTCCAGTCGTCCGACTCCTGGATGCCGTACTTGCCGGCCAGGGCCTTGTCGTTGAACAGGTCCCAGCCGGTGTCCTCGGCGCTGGCACGGCTGATCTTCTTGGTGTTCACCACGTAGTTGAACGGCCCGAAGCGCTGCGCCATGCCCAGCAGGTCCTTGCCGTCCTCGCTCATCGCCCACTTATAGGGGGCCTTGAACTCCGGCAGCATGGCGTCGAAATAGGGCTCGAACTCGGCGCGTGGCAGCGACTTGATCAGTCCCGCGGGGGCCATGACCTTGCGCGCCCACGGGTTGTTCACGTTGATCAGGTCCCAGACGTTGGTCTCGCCACCGCGCAGACGGTTGATCATGGTGGGGTCGTTGGTGAGGCTCTCGGCCTTCACCGTCGCCCCGGTCATCGAGCGGAACGGGTCGAGCACCTGCGCCGAGTTGTAGCCTTCCCAGCAGAGGATGTTCAGCTCCTTGCTGCGCGCCGCCGCGAAGGCCGACGAGCCGCCCAGCAGCGTGCCACCGCCCAGCGCCATCGCACCGGCGCCAGCCCCCATCATCTTCAGCAATTTCCTTCTCGACAGATCGTTCATCTTCTCTCCTACCCGGACGGGGGCGTGGTTCAGCGATGCGTCGAGTAGAACTCACGAATGAGGCAGGTTCAACATTTTTTTTCGCACCAGATGTGGACCTTCACGCACTAAAAAGCAGCACGAAATCCGTTCGATTCGAGCATAAAATTAATAACTAATTGATTTTTATCGATTTCATTGGTGGTCTGTATTTTGCCAGGGATCTGTCACTATTCAGAGAGGACCACCAAATGTTTGAGTCACTACAAAACAAAACCGTCATCGTGACGGGCGCCAGCCGCGGGATCGGCCTGGGCATCGCCAAACGCTTCGGCCAGGCCGGGCTGAACGTGCTGGTGGTGTCGCGCTCGCTCGCCGACGCGCAGGCGGTGGCCGAGGGCATCGGCGCCAACGCCTCGGCGTTCGCCGCCGACGTGAGCGAGGAATCGGCCTGCCAGGCGATGGTGAACGCCGCCGTGGAACGCTACGGCTCGGTGGACGTGCTCGCCGCCAACGCCGGGATCTTTCCCTCGGCGCGCATCGAGGACATGACCACGGCGGACTTCGACCACGTGATCGCCACCAACCTGCGCAGCAGCTTCCTCAGCACCAAGGCGGTCCTGCCGGTGATGAAGAAGAACGGCTTCGGCCGCATCGTCCTCACCTCCTCCATCACCGGCCCGATCACCGGCTATCCGGGCTGGTCGCACTACGCCGCGAGCAAGGCCGGGCAGCTGGGCTTCATGCGCACCGCCGCCATCGAACTGGCCAGCGCCGGGATCACCATCAACGCGGTGATGCCCGGCAACATCCTCACCGAAGGCCTGGACGGCATGGGCGCCGACTACCAGGCGGAAATGGCCGCCTCGATCCCGCTGCGCCGCCTCGGCTCGGTGGACGACATCGCCAACGCGGTGCTGTTCTTCTCCACCCGCGAAGCCGGCTTCATCACCGGCCAGACGCTGGTGATCGACGGCGGCCAGGTCCTCCCCGAATCCAGCGCCGCGCTGGGTTGAGACGCACCCCGAGCGCCCATGCAGGAGCCGCTCGCTCACGATCCGCTGCTCGCCAAGCGGCACCGGCGCACCGCCGCCCCAGGCATCGGCGTATCGCGTGGGCTGAAGCCCACCCTACGGCTTCGCGTTCATCCGCAAAAAATGTTTGGATTCACCACAGAGCGGTAGGGTGGGCTTCAGCCCACCGCCGCCCCCAAGCATCGGTGTATCGCGTGGGCTGAAGCCCACCCTACGTTTTCGCGTTCATCCGCAAATAATGTTTGGAATCACCACAGAGCGGTAGGGTGGGCTTCAGCCCACCGCCACCCCAAGCATCGGCGTATCGCGTGGGCTGAAGCCCACCCTACGGCGGTTCGCCGCCAAGCAGCAGCGCAAGCTGGCTCGCCTGTGTAGGAGCGAGCTCGCTCGCGATCCGCCCCCCAAAAAAAAGGCGGGCTTCAGGCCCGCCTTTCTTCATATCACTGCCACTCAAACCCCGCGCAACACCTTCTCCAGCGTGTCGACGAAGAAGCCGGCGTTGTCCTCGCCGAAGCACAGCGCCGGACGGATCTTCAGGACGTTGCCGTAGGCGCCGGCCGCGCCGATCAGGATGCCCTCCTCCTTCATCGCGTTGATCACGTAGGCCGCCAGGTTGGCATCCGGCTCGCGCTGGCCACGACTGAACTCCAGGCCGATGAACAGGCCGGCGCCACGCACGTCGCCGATCCGTTCGTCGCGACGACCGAGGTCGCGCAGGCCGTCGCGCAGCAGCGTGCCGATCCGGTCGGCGTTGGCGATCAGCCCTTCCTGCTCGATCACCTGCAACACCGCGAGACCGGCCGCGGCGGCCACCGGGTTGGCGCCGAAGGTGTTGAAGTAGCCGGTTTCGGCGCAGAACGCCTCGAGCAGTTCCGGGCGGGTGACGACACCGGCCATGGGGTAGCCGTTGCCCATGGGTTTGCCCAGGGTGACGATGTCCGGCTCGATGCCGTGCCGGGCGAAGCACCAGTGGCCCTTGCCGGTGCGGCCGAAGCCCGGCTGCACCTCGTCGGCGATGAACAGCCCGCCCGCCTCGTGCACCACGGCCAGCGCCTCGGCAAGAAATCCGGCGGGATCGGCGAACACGCCGTCGCTGGAGAACACCGTGTCCACCACCAGCCCGGCGAAGGTGATGCCGTTGTTCTGCAGGTCGGCGATGGCCGCGCGCAGGTGCGCGGCGAACACCGTGCCGACCTTCTGCCCCGGCTCCAGGTGATAGCTGTCCGGCGCCGGGATGGTGCGGATGTGCGGCGGCAACGGGCTGCCCTTGCGGTACGACGACGGCGAGATTTCCATCACCGCCGTGGTGTTGCCGTGGTAGGCCGTCTCGGTCACCACGAAGCCGTTGCCGCCGGTGTGGGTCTGCGCCATGCGCAGGGCGATGTCGTTGCTTTCGCTGCCGGTACAGGTCAGCACCAGGTTCGACAGCGACGCCGGAAAGGTCGCCAGCAGGGTTTCCGCGTAGGTATGCAGGTTCTCGTACAGGTAGCGGCTGTTGGTGGCGAGCAGCGCGGCCTGGCGGCTGATCGCCTCGACCACTTGCGGGTGGCAGTGGCCGACGGTGGGCACGTTGTTGTAGACGTCCAGGTAGGCCTTGCCGGCCGCATCGAACATGGTCACGCCCTCGGCGCGAACAATCTCCAGCGGCTTCTGGTAGAACAGCACCGAGGAGGCGCCGAACGAGGCGCGGCGCCGCTCGACCAGCGTCGCCAGGCGCGCGTCGAGGCGCTCGGCGCTGGCCATGTCGAAGCGGTTCAACTGGAGGATTTGCTTCGACTCGGTCATCTCGGGTCCTTCTCTGCATAGGCGCTCAGGTAGCGCTCGGCCAGGGCAACGGTGCCGCGGGTGTAGTCCTCGCCCATCGACTGCGCGGTGGGCGTTTCGGCGTGGCTGGCGATCCAGGCGGTAAGTTGCATGCGGCGCAGCATCAGCAGCATGGGGATGGCGTCCTCGTCCTCCCGGGGCAACTCGGCGACGCTGCGATAGCCGTCCAGCCAGGCGGCGAGGAAGTCCGGTATCCGCGGGTCTTCCTCGAGGAAGCTGACGCAGGCGGCGAAGTCGTAGGCGTACCAGCTCAACCCGCAGTCGTCGAAGTCGATCACGCTGAGGCGGTCGCCATGCACCAGCAGGTTGGCCGGGCGCATGTCGCAGTGCACCAGACCGAAACGCTGCGCATCGGTGCCGTAGGCCGCGGTCTGCGCGCGCAGCAGCGCCTGGGTACGTTCCAGCACGTCGCGCCCGTGCGCGTCGAGGCCCAGCGCCTGGCGCCAGTCGCCCCAGTGCGCCCGCGGGCCGATGATGGTGTCGAAGTCCCACACCTTGCGCACGAAGCCCTCTGGCTTGACCCAGCTGCGGCTGTGCTGGTGCAGGCGCGCGTTGATCTGGCCGAGCACGCGATACCACTCGGCGAGGTCGCCGGCGGCGTCCGGTTCGCTGCCCGGCATCCACTCGAAGGCGGCGACGTGGCGCACCGTGTCGCCATCGGCGAAGGAGCACAGCAAGCGCCCGTCGACGGTGGGAATCGGCGCCGGAGCGCTGACCAGGCCGGACTCGCGCAACGCGAGAATCCAGCTCAGCTCGGACTCGATCTCGGCGACGCTGTGATAGTCGGGGCGCTGCACGCGAATCACCTGCCGGCGTTTTGTGGCAGTGTCCTCAACCAGATAGGTGGCGTTCTCCGAGATCGCCAGCAATCTGACCGCCGCATCTTCCGGCAGACCCCAGTTCGGCAGCGCCCCGCGCAGCCCGGCTTCGAGCCGCTGAAGAAATTCGCTCTCGTACAACATGACAATCCCCACAACCTTGGTGCGCTAGAAGTACAACATTTGAACCACAGCAACAAGGATAAATATTGCGCTTGCAACATTTTCAGGCCGAGACGACCACATTTCGTGCGACGGGAAAGCCTTCAACGCCGCGCACGCGGGTGACAGCGCCGGGCGTTCCCGCACGGGGGCTAATGATCTACCATGCGCAATCCGTAGGCCTTTTTGTGGTGAATCCCACAGTTGGCGCCCACCTTCAACGCAGTGATTCGAGGGCTCATGTCCAGAGCGAAAACCGCACGCCAGGCCAAGATCATGGCGGAACTCAACAATGCGCCGAGCCTGCGCATCGTCGACCTGGCCCGCCTGCACAACGTGTCCACCGAAACCATCCGCCGCGACCTCGACGAGCTGACCCAGGGTGGTCACCTGAACCGCACCTACGGCGGCGCCGTGCGCGCCATCGCCACCGAACCCTCGCTGACCGAACGCCACCGCCTCTACATCAACGAGCGCGAACGCATCGCGCGGGCCACCGTGCAACTGATCGAGGACGCGCAGATCCTCATGCTCGGCTCCGGCTCCACCACCGTGCACGTGGCCCGGCGCATCGCCACCGAGATGAAGGACATCACCGTGCTCACGCATTCCTTCGGCGTGGCCACGGTGCTGTCGATCAACCCGACCATCCGCGTCATCGTGCTGCCCGGCGAGTACCACGCCACCGAGGGCGCGATGGTCGGCGCGCACACCATCGCCTTCCTCAACGGCTTTTCCGCGGACTACGCGATTCTCGGCGCCAGCGGTCTGTCGGATGACGGCGCCAGCGATGCGCTGATCGACTGCAGCGCGGTGTACAGCACGATGATGCAGCGTTCGAGCAAGACGCTGATCGTCGCCGACCATTCCAAGTTCAACAGCACCTTCCCCGGTCGCTACGCCTCCTGGCACCAGGTCGACTGCCTGATCACCGACCAGCAGCCCACCGGCAAGCTGCTGCAGTGCCTGAACCAGAACAAGGTGACGCTCAGGCTGAGCAACGAACCGGCGGCCTGAAGCGCCGGCCGCCCCTCAGCCGCGCAGTGCTTCCAGGCTCTGCTTCTGGCGCCCTTCCCCATCGAAGTTGTCCTCGCCCAGCCAGCGCGCGAACGCCGCCTGGCAGCGCGGCCATTCGCTGTCGAGCAGGGAGAACCAGGCGCTGTCGCGGTTGCGCCCCTTGACCACCATGTGCTGGCGGAAGGTGCCTTCGTGGACGAAGCCCAGGCGCTGCGCCGCGCGCATCGAGCGGGCGTTGAGCGCGTTGCACTTCCATTCCAGACGGCGGTAGCCCAGCTCGCCCATCACCCGCTGCGCCAGCAGGTAGACCGCCTCGGTCGAACCCGGCGTGCGCTGCATGACGCGGCCGAAGGCGATGTGGCCGATCTCGATGCAGCCGTCCTTCGGCGCCAGGCGCAGGTAGCTGAGCAGGCCGACCGCGCGCCCGTTGGCGCGATCGATGACGGTGAAGAACAGCGGATCGGCGCTGGCCTGGTTGCCCGCCAGCCAGGCATCGAAGGGCGCGCGCTCGGCGAATGGCCCGTACGGCAGGTATTCCCACAGCAGCGGGTCTGCCTCCGGCCCCTGCAGCGCCCGCCACAGATCGTCGCCGTGGCGTGCGCTATCCAGCGGTTCCAGCCGCACGAAGCGGCCGTCTATGGGGGTATGCGACGGCGCGGCGACGGGTTGCCAGTCGAGGTGTCGTTCGGTGGTCATGGGGCACTTCCTGGTCAGAACAGCTTGCGGTACTGGACGAAGCCGGAGCGGTCGCCGATGCGGTCGTAGAGCTGCATGGCGTCGGTGTTGGTTTCGTGGGTTAGCCAGTGCACGCGCGAGGCGCCGGCGGCGCGGGCCTGCGCGTAGACGTGCTCGATCATCCGCCGGCCGATGCCGCTGCCACGCAGGCCGTCGGCGACGAACAGGTCCTGCAGGTAGCAGTAGTCGCCCAGCGTCCAGCAGGAGCGATGGAAGATCCAGTGCACCAGGGCGACGGCGCGGCCGTCCTGCCAGGCCAGCGCCGCGTGCATCGGCTCGGCCGGGTCGAGGAAGCGCTGCCAGGTGACCGGCGTGGTGCCTTCGGCCAGCTCGCTCTTATAGAACGTCAGATAGCCCTGCCAGAGCGGCAGCCAGGCGTCATGGTCGGCCGCGGTGACGGCGCGGATTTCGAGGGTTGACATGCGGGTTCCTTCTGCGTGGGTTCAGGATGGGTGATTCATGCGCTGCGCCAGTTCGCGGTCGCGCGCATCGCTGCTGGCGCCGAGGCCGTCGCGCACGCCCTGCTGGTCTGCCGCGCTGCGGTTCTGGCCGAGCTTCCACTTGCCTTCCAGGCGCTCGATGGGCAATGCGAAACCGACGATGGCGCGCAGCATGGCATCGATATAGTCGCGCGGCGCATCGCCCAGCGCCCAGGGCTGCGCGCGCCCGGCTTCGTGACGGTCGCTGAGGCGGCCGAGCAGGTCGAGCAGCCGCGCCGGCTCGTCGAAGACCTCGGCGCGACCCTGCGCGTGGACGGCGATGTAGTTCCAGGTCGGCACCACTTTGCCGTGCTCGGCCTTCGCCGGATACCAGGACGGGCTCACGTAGGCATCCGGCCCGCTGAACACCGCCAGCGCTGAACCGCCTTCGGCGAGCACTCGCCCGTGCGGATTGGCCCGGGCGACATGCCCGTAGAGCGTGCCGAATTCGCCCTCTTCCGGCACCAGCAACAACGGCAGGTGGCTGGCCTGCAGGCCGTCCGCGCCGTGGCTGACCAGGGTGGCCAGGCGGCTGTCGGCGATCAGCCGGTGCAGCTCGGAGAGATCGTCCTGGCGGAAGGCGGCGGGCAGGTACATGGGTGATTCTCCTGGCTTGACGGGCGCATCCTATGCAGACTATTGGCCTTCTCCAAGATCCATTTATGCCGACTTCGACAGGGCCAATCCATGCCAGGCGTCCCGCTTCCCTTCGACCTTTCCGGCATCCGCCTGGAACCCGGCAAGGGCCTCGCCCGCCAGCTCTACCAGGCCCTGCGCGAGCGCATGCTGGACGGGCGCCTGCCCGGCGCTACGAAACTGCCGGCGAGCCGTGACCTGGCCGCCCTGCTCGGCATCTCGCGCAATACCGTGACCCGCGCGTTCGACCAGTTGTACGCCGAGGGCTACGTCGAGGGCCGTGTCGGCGATGGCACCTACGTCGCCGCCCCGGTGGGCGCGGTGCGCACGGCGGCGCCGATCACTGAAGATCCACCGCCAAGCGCGGCACTGCGGCAACTGGCGGAGCATCACCTGTCGCCACCGCCCCAGGGCGCGCCGCGGGCGTTCCGCGTCGGTGTGCCGGCGTTCGACCTGTTTCCCTTCGAGACCTGGGCGCGATTGTCCGCGCGTTTCTGGCGCAAGCCGTCGCCGGCGCGGCTGGGCTACGGCGACCCGGCTGGCGATGCGCAACTGCGCGAACTGATCGCCGCCTACCTGCGCACCAGCCGCGGCCTGCACTGCGACCCGGCGCAGATCGTCATCACCTGCGGCGCGCAGCAGGCGATCAGCCTCTGCGCGCAGCTGCTGTTGCGCCCCGGCGACCGCGTGGCGATCGAGAACCCCGGCTACCGCGCCGCCGGGCATGCCTTCGCCGTGGCCGGCGCGCGCTTGCACGGTATCCCGGTGGACGCCGAGGGGCTGGACTGCGCCGCCCTGGAGCGCGCCGGTGACTGTCGCCTGGCCTACGTCACGCCGTCGCACCAGTACCCCACCGGCGTCACCCTCTCGCTGGCCCGGCGCCTGGAACTGCTGGACTGGGCCGAGCGCCACGACGGCTGGATCGTCGAGGACGACTACGACGGCGAGTACCGCTACAACGGTACGCCGCTGGCGCCGCTCGCCGCGCTGGACCGCCAGGGCCGTGTGCTCTATGTCGGCACCTTCTGCAAGATCACCTTTCCGGCGCTGCGCCTGGGCTACCTGGTGCTGCCGGCGAACCTCGCCCAGCCCTTCGCCCGGCGCCGCGCACTGGACATGCGCCACTCGGAAATCGGCACCCAGGCGGTGATGGCGGAGTTCATCGCCGCCGGACATTTCCAGCGCCATATCCGCCGCATGCGCAGCGCCGCCCGCAGCCGCCGCGACGCCCTGCTGGCCGGTTGGCCGGACGCCATACCGGGCTGCGCGCCGATGCCGGCGGTGGACGCCGGCCTGCACCTCTGCGTGCGCGTTGACAGCCTGGCCCGCGAACGCCAGCTGATCGCCGCCGCCGAACGCGTCGGCGTGGAAATCAACGCCCTGAGCCGCTACTGGCTACCCGACAGCGACGCCCCACAGGAGGCGCGCGCCGGTCTGGTCCTCGGCTTCGCCGCCGTGCCGGAAGCGGAGATCCGCCGCGCGCTGGATGCCCTGCGCCAGGCGTGGAGAACCCCGCTCGCATCGCCAGAGGAATGAGCGAAGCGAAGGGCCCCGCGGACGAATCGCAGGCAAAAAAAAGCAGCTCGATGCACGAGCTGCCAGGTGAGAAAGTGTTCACATGGAAAGGAGCCAATCCAAACGGTCGCGAATCCAGACGACCGACTGCATGCTAAGCCGGATGCAAGGCAGTTTCGTGACAGCGACGCCGGCGGACGTGAAGGCGGGCTCAGTCGCCCTGCCAACTGCAGCGATCTCGACCAGAGGCGCCCTCACGGCCGATCTTCAGAGTTCATTAAGGTTCGTTGTCGATAGTGCCCCCAGCTAATCAATGCTGGAGAGGATGTCGATGATCGATACCGAGTGGAACACCGTGTTTCCGTTGAGCTTTGGCGCGGATTTGCAGCGTCCGCTGGCGTTGTCGCTGACGCGCGAACAGGACCCCGGCCGCGAGGCGGTCGAGACGTTCATCCGCGAGCGCTTCGCGGCCGTGCATAACGCCGAAATCCATCATTTCATGCCCGAGCTGATGGCCCTGCACGACCGCCAGGGCCAACTCTGCGCCGCCGTCGGTGCCCGCCTCGGCAGAACGGGCCCGATGTTCATCGAGCAGTACCTGCAAAATCCGATGGAGCAGGTCGTTTCGCTCATCGCCGGCGAACCGGTGGAGCGCCGCTGCATCGTCGAAGTCGGCAACCTCGCGGCGCGCAACGCCGGCAGTGCCCGGCTGATCATCGTCGCGATGACCTGGCTGCTGGCCCGTCACGGGCTGGAATGGGTGGTTTTCACCGGCGCCGCGACGCTGATCAACAGCTTTCAGCGCCTGGGCCTGGAACCCCTTCTGCTGTGCGACGCCGACCCGGAAAGGCTGGGCGCGGACCAGGACACATGGGGGAACTATTACAGCCAGCATCCGCACGTCTATGCCGGCGACATCCGCTTCGGCCTGGAGCAGCTGGAAAGCAGCGGAGTGCTGGCACGCCTGGGTTTTCCTTTTTTTGACGCGCGGCACTGCCATGCGGCGTGAACTGACGGCGCTGCACGCCGAGTTGCAGAACCACCGGAACCTCCAGCCGTCGACGTATGCCCTGATCGGGGACAGCAGCCGCTTCGACTACCAGCAGCTGTGGGAAGGAGTCGAGCTGCGCCGCGCCGTGCTTGAGGCACAAGTGGGCAAGGTGTTCGCGCTGGTGATGGACAACAGCCCCGAAGCCGTACTCTGGGACCTGGCGGCGTTGTTCAGCGGTTTGCCCTGCGTGACCCTTCCGCCGTTCTTCACCCAGGCCCAGCGCGTCCATTGCTTCGACCAGAGCCAGGTGGACATCGCGATTGCCGACGAGGCGATGGCCGCCGACATGCAGCGCGCGGGCTTTCACCGCGACGGTGCTTTCTGGCGACGGGCGCAGAGCGCGGATCCGGGCATTCCCGCGGGCACCGCGAAGATCACGTACACCTCGGGCACCACCGGCACCCCCAAGGGCGTATGCCTGAGCGCGGAAGCCCTGCTGCGGGTAGCACGGGAGCTGGAGCACGCAAGCCGCCCGGCCGCGCCGGAACGCTACCTGGCGGTGCTGCCGATGGCGGTGCTGCTGGAGAACCTGGGCATTTACGCGGCGCTGCTGGCCGGAGCGAGCGTCACCGTATTCTCCCAGAAGCAGCTGGGCATCCACGGCGCCACGGGCGTGGAATGGCGGCGTCTGCTTTGCGCGCTGGTAACCAGCGGCGCGCAGAGCCTGATTCTGGTGCCGCAATTGCTGCTCGGCCTGGTCACGGCGATCGAGCGCAAGCAGCTGTCCGCCGGGCAATTCCGCTTCGTCGCGGTGGGCGGCGCGCGGGTATCGGACGATCTGCTGCAACGCGCCGCCCAGGTCGGTCTGCCGGTGTATCAGGGCTACGGGCTGTCCGAGTGCGTCTCGGTGGTCTGCCTCAACCGCCCTGGGCACGATCGCCCCGGCAGCGTCGGGCGGCCGTTGCGGCACGTCACGGTGCGGCTGGCGGATGACGGCGAAGTGCTGGTCAGCGGCTCCGCCCTGCTGGGCTATCTCGGCGAGCGGCCCTTCAGCGGCGACTGGCTGCCGACCGGGGATATCGGCAAGTTCGATGCGGACGGTTACCTGTACCTGCTGGGGCGCAAGAAGCACCAGTTCATCACCAGCTTCGGCCGCAACGTCAACCCGGACTGGGTCGAGGCCGAGTTGACCCAGCGCGGCACCATCGCCCAGGCATTCGTGCACGGCGAAGGCATGCGCCAGAACATGGCCCTGCTGTGGCCGCTGGACCCCGGCTGCAGCGACGAGACGCTGGCCGCGACCGTCGCCCAGGCCAACGCGCACCTGCCGGACTATGCCCAGGTGCATGCCTGGCAACGCCTCCCCGAACCCTTCACCCCGGACAACGGCCTGCTCACCAGCAACGGCCGGCTGCGCCGGGAAGCGATCCTGTCGCGCTACCGCGACGCTCTTTCAGAACCCATCACCCAGTGAGGTCACACCATGAATTTCTTTGACGAACTGCAAGCCGCCACCGCTCAGGAACGCCAGACCCTGTTCAGCCTGCCGGTGATTCGCGAAGCCCTGGCCGGCGACGTCAGCCTGGAAAGCTACCGGGCATTCCTTACCCAGGCCTATTACCACGTCCGCCATACGGTGCCGCTGTTGATGACCTGCGGCGCGCGTCTGCCCGCCCGCCTGGAGTGGCTGCGGGGCGCGGTGTGCGAATACATCGAGGAGGAATATGGCCACGAGAAGTGGATCCTCGATGACATCAAAGCCTGTGGCGGCGACGCCGACGCGGTGCGCGACGGACAACCCTCGATGGCGATCGAGCTGATGGTCGGTTATCTCTATGACCTGATCGCGCGGGGCAACCCGGTCGGTCTGTTCGGCATGGTCAACGTGCTGGAGGGCACCAGCATCGCCCTGGCCACCCAGGCGGCCAGTACCCTGCAAAAACGGCTGGAATTGCCGGACAGCGCCTTCAGCTACCTGTCCTCCCATGGCGCGCTGGACATCGGCCACATGGACACCTACCGCGCGCTGATGAACCGACTGGAGGACCCCGAGGACAAGAAGGCGGTGATCCACGCCAGCAAGGTCGTCTACCACCTCTACAGCGAGATGTTCCGCGGCCTTCCACGTAGCCAATCGCGGCCGACGGCCACCGAGGTGCGGCATGCAGCTGTCTGACTGCCGGGTGGTTCTCACCGGCGCCACGGGCGGCATCGGCCTGGCGCTGGTGGAGCAGCTCTGCGAGGGCGGCGCGCAGGTGCTGGCGGTGAGCCGTCAGCCCGACGCCCTGGCGGCGTTGGTGGCACGCTATCCGCTGCAACTGCATCAGGTCAGTGCCGACCTGCGCACCAGCGCCGGCCGGCAGGCCATCGTCGAGGCGGCGCGCCACCTGGGAGGCGTGAACCTCCTGCTGAACGGTGCCGGGGTCAACCGTTTCGCCCTGCTCGAGCAACTCGACGATGCGGAAATCGCCGACATGCTGGCGGTCAACCTGGTCGCCAGCCTGCAGCTGACGCGCGCCCTGCTGCCGATTCTGCGCAGCCAGTCGCATGCGCTGGTGGTCAACCTGGGGTCCACCTACGGCTCCATCGGCTACCCCGGCTATGCCGTGTACTGCGCGAGCAAGTTCGCCTTGCGCGGTTTTTCCGAAGCGCTGCGTCGGGAGCTGGCCGACACCGACGTGAACGTGTTGTACGTGGCGCCCCGCGCCACCCGCACCCGCATGAACAGCAGCGCCGCCATGGCCCTCAACGAAGCGCTCAAGACCAGCGTCGACGAGCCGCACGGCGTGGCCCGCGAAGTCATGGGCGCCATTCGCAAGAACCTCAACGAGTTGTACCTGGGCTGGCCGGAGAAACTCTTCGTCCGCCTGAATGGGCTTCTGCCCGGTGTCGTCGACCGCGCCCTGCGCAAACAGCTGCCGGTCATTCGCAGTTTCATTCAATTGCAGGAGAATCCCCCACGATGAAAACGGGCTCGCTCACCACCCTCGCCGCCCTGCTGTGCCTGCTTGGCCAGACCTCGGCCTGGGCCCTCGATCAGGCCGACAGCCAGCGCCTGCTAAGCATCCAGCAGCGTTGGGCGGAGGTGCAGTACAACACGCCGGAAAAACAGAAGGCGGCCGAGTTCGAGAAGCTTGCCGCGCAGGCGCAGGCATTCACTCAGGAACGACCGGCCGCCGCCGAGGCCTGGATATGGAACGGCATCGTGGTGAGCAGCTGGGCCGGTGCCGAAGGGGGTCTGGGCGCGCTGGGCAAAGCCAAGCAGTCGAAGGCGATGCTGGAAAAAGCGCTGGAACTGGAGCCGACGGCGTTGCAAGGTTCGGCCTACACCAGCCTCGCCGCCTTGTATGACCGCGTACCGCGCTGGCCCATCGGTTTCGGCGATGTCGACAAGGCGGACGCGTTGCTGCATGACGCCCTGCGCATCAATCCGAACGGGATCGACAGCCTGTACTTCTGGGGCGATCATCTGTACCGCGAAGGACAATACGCCGAGGCCAAGGCCGCACTGCTCCAGGCCAGACAGGCAGCGCCCAGGCCAGGCCGCGAACTGGCCGACGAAGGCCGGCGCCGCGATATCGATGCTTTACTCAAGGAAATCGAGCCCAAGCTCGACTGATTGCCCAGCCCGTAAGGATGCCCATGCGTTTGCTGCTCGTGGAAGATGACACCGCCCTCGGTGAGGGCGTACGCGCCGGTTTGCGCGCAGAGGGTTACACCGTGGACTGGCTGCAGGATGGCGTCAGCGCGGTGCATGCGCTGCTCAGCGAATCCTTCGACCTGCTGGTCCTGGACTTGGGCTTGCCCCGCCTCGGCGGCATCCAGGTGTTGCAGCAGATCCGCCAGCAGGCCAGCACCCTGCCGGTGCTCATCCTCACGGCGCGGGACGATACCGAGGACCGCATCGCTGGCCTGGATGCCGGCGCGGACGACTACCTGGTCAAGCCCTTCGACCTCAATGAACTCAAGGCCCGCCTGCGCGCGCTGCTGCGCCGCAGTAGCGGGCGTGCCCAGGTGGTGATCGAGCATGCGGGGATCAGCCTCGACCCCACCACCCAGCAGGTGCGCTACCGCGACGCGCCGGTGGTTCTCACGCCCCGGGAATACACGCTGTTGCACGAGCTGTTGTCGCAACCCGGCAAGGTGTTTACCCGCGAGCGCCTCACCCAGCTGCTGTACGGCTGGGACGAGGAAGCCGAAAGCAACACCCTCGAGGTGCACATTCACCATCTGCGCAAAAAGCTGTTTCCCGAGCTGATCCGCACCGTGCGCGGCATCGGCTATCGGGTGGAGGGCTGAGATGACTTCGTTGCGCCATCGCACCCTGTGGCTGGTCCTGGCGCTGCTGGTCCTCGGCACCCTGACCATCACCCTCTACAACTTCCACGACAGCAGCCACGAAATCACCGAGATCTACGACGCCCAGCTGGCGCAGAGCGCCCGACTGCTGCAGGGCATCGTGCAGATGCCGTTGCCCGACGAGCAGCGACAGCAGCTCTACGAGGCCTTCAACACCGCGCTGAGCCAGGCGGGGCGGCACAGGGTCGGCCATCCCTACGAAGGCAAGATGGCCTTCCAGGTCTGGGACCTGCAGGGCAAGAGCCTGGTGCGCTCGGCCAGCGCGCCGGTGTTCGATGAGGTGCCGGGCGTCCCGGGGTTCGCCGAAGTGAGCATCCAGGGAGTCGGCTGGCACGGTTTCCTGCTGCCGGACGAGAAACGCGGCCTGCGCATCTGGGTCGGCGAGCGCGACGATGTCCGCCAGGACCTGGTCGACCGGATCGTGCGGCACACGCTGATTCCCAACCTGATCGGCCTGGTCCTGCTCGCGGTACTGGTCTGGCAGGCCGTCGGCTGGGGGCTCCGGCCGTTGCAGAACATGGCACAGGTCATTCGCGGCCGGCACGCCGAGTCGCTGGAGCCGCTGCTGCTGACTCCGCTGCCCCGGGAACTGGAACCGATGCAGGCCGCGCTGAACCGGCTGCTGTCGCAGGTCGGCCACCTCCTGCAACGCGAACGGCGCTTCATCGGCGATGTGGCCCATGAAATGCGCACGCCGCTGGCGATCCTGCGCATCCATGTGCAGAACGCCCTGGAGGCGCAGGACGATGAAACCCGCGAGCAGGCCTTGCGCTTCCTGCTGGGCGGCGTGGACCGCCTGACCCGGGTGGTCAACCAGCTGCTGACGATGGCGAGGGTGGAGCCCGAGACGGCGCGCCAGGGCTGGCAGCATGTAAACATCGAGAGCGAGGTGCGCAAGACCCTGGCCGAACTCACCCCACTGCTGCTGGACAAGGGGCTCGAGCTGTCCCTGGAGGTGGCCGCCGGCCGCTACGAAACCCGCAGCGACGCGCAAGCCATAGGCATCGCCCTGCAGAACCTGGTGACCAATGCGGCCAACTTCTCGCCCGCCGGTGGCGAGGTCACCGTGCAGCTCGCGGAGGCCGGTGGCGACCGCTTCGTGCTGAGCGTGCGTGACCGGGGGCCGGGTATCGACGAGGCAAAGATGGAACGCCTCTTCGAGCGTTTCTACAGTCGCGACAACCCCAATGGCGCAGGCCTCGGGCTGTCGATCGTGGAGATGATCGCCAAACGTCTGGGCGGCAGCATCGCACTGGAAAACCACGCGCAAGGCGGGCTGCTCGCCACCCTGTCGATCCCGCGCAGCAGCTGACGCGGCCAGGACAAACGCAGCCGAGCTTCAGACTCCGTTAAGCCAGGCCCGGGATACTTCTCGCAACCAACGGCCACTCGGGTGGCCATTTACTCACGAGGGGCATATGGCCGATCTCACCCGTTCCACCGTCAATCATCCGCGGGCCGCCGACACCCCGGTTCCCGCCCGCTATGCCCGCACCTCCCGGTGGTTGCACTGGGTGATGGCCGGGCTGGTGATCCTGGCGTACATCCTGATCAATTGCCGCGGCTGGTTTCCCAAGGGCAGCACGCCGAGAACCCTGTTCGTCCAGGGGCATTTCTGGATCGGCCTGCTGGTTCTGGCGCTCGTCCTGCCCAGGCTGCTCGCGCGCCTGCGCTCCCCGGTGCCGCCGCTGCAGCCACCGCTTGCGCCGCTTATGCAACTGCTCTCCAAGGTGACTCACCTGGCGCTCTACGGCTTCCTGCTGGTACAGCCGCTGATGGGCCTGATGGTCGTGCTGCTGGAGCGAGGCGGTATTCCGCTGGGCGGCCTCACCCTCGCTTCGCCCTTCGCGCTGGACAAGGCGATGGCGGAGAACATCGAAGCCGCCCATGTCTTCCTCGGTGAAGCGTTCTACTACGTCATCGGCCTGCACATCGCCGCCGCGCTCTGGCATCACTTCTACCTGCGGGACAGCGTGCTCAAACGCATGCTCTAGCGTTCGCCGCCCGCGCATCGGCGCCTTCCCGGCAGCTCGCCCGCCAGTGCCGATTTGCCTTTGACAGGGCCGGGAAAACCGCCACACTCACCGGCCTTTTCGCGCGGGGAAACGCCCCGCGCCGGAGTGCGATTCCGTCCTCGGCAGGCGCCCTCCCCGCAGACAGGCTGACGCTGGCTACTCAACTTCGAGAAACCGGCGGCAGAACGACTGCCGGGCGCCCGCTGCCGATTCCGTCGGCCTACCGGACCTTCGCCGCCCACCCAGAGCCGTCGCGTGATCCATGCAGAGTCCTGATTCCACCGTTGCGATTGCCCTCGTGGCACGCTCCGTTTTTCCCTGCCTGATGCTGGCCCTGGCGCTCTGGCCGCGTCGCCTGCCGCGAAGGCGTGCGCTGCTGGAGTTCGCCGCCCTCGAAGTGCTGGGCCTGGTCACGCCCAGCCTGCTCTGGCTGCCCCTGGCGCTGGCCTATGGCGTGGCGGTCGCGCTGGATCGCGCCTTCTACGCCCGACTGGGCTGGCCTGTGGATGCCGATGCACTGCGCTTCGCCCGGCGCGAACCGGCCAATGCGAAGTTGCTGCTGCGCCAGGAACTCGGCGCGCGCGACGGGCTGCTCCTGCTGGCCGTGCTGGTCGCCTGCCTGCTGGCGGCCACCGGCCCAGCGTTCGCCGTATCCGGTGGTCTCCTCGTCGCCCTCTGGGCCGGCTACCTGGGCGTGAACGGCCTGTCGCTGCGTCGCGGGTCGCCCAGGCTGCCGGTGCCCAACCTGATCCTGGCCTGGTGGAAAAGCCGCCGCGAACCTGAACGGGTCGCCGGGCTGGCGGCAGCGCAGCGCGAGGAAATCCCCCGCCGCCTCGCCGCCGGGCCCTTCAGCTCAACCCGGCCTAACGTGCTGCTGATCGTCTGCTAGAGCCTGTCCAGGCGCGTGCTGGAAAGCCCGGCCGGGCGGGAGGCGACGCCACGGTACCAGGCCTTCGTCCGGCAGGAGATCGCCTCGGGGCGGCTGGTCGACTTTCCCCAGGCGCTGGCCAACTCATCGAGCAGCGACATCGCCTATGCCAGCCTCTTCACCGGCCTGTCGCCCGAGCAATCCTGGGAGCGTTTCCACCGCACGCCGCTGCTCTGGGATGTCGCCAAGTCGCGGGGCTACCACACCTCGTTCTACAGCTCGCAAAGCCTCGACTGGTGCGGCCTCGAGGCCTTCCTGATAGGCCCCTCGCTGGACCGTGCCGTTTACCGCGAGGTGCTCGGCGAGCCGGCCGTGAACGACATGGCGATGGATGATCGCGTACTGAACCGCTACCTGACGGCCGAACTGCCCCGCTGCGCCGCGCCGTTCTTCTCGGTAGTCAACTACAACATGCTGCACGCGCCGTTCAGCCCCCAGGGCGGCGACCGGCCGACGCGTACGCCCTCGGCGCTCGCCGACTACCTCGACGCGCTGCGCCTCTTCGACGCCTGCCTGGGCGAGCTGCTGGACAGCCTCTCGGCCAGCGGCCAGCTGGACAACACGCTGATCGCCTTCACCGCCGACCACGGCGAGACGCCGGAGCGCTACGACCGCCAGCAGGCGCGGCGCATGCCGCTGCGCCTCGACCAGTTGGACCTCGACAACCTGTCGGTGCCGTTCTGGCTGCGCTGGCCGGCCAACGCCCTCGACGACGCGCAATGCCGGCAGTTGCGGGCCAACGTTGAGGTCACCGTGAGCCATATCGACCTGTACCCGACGTTGCTGCAACTGTTCGGCGTCGACCTCGAAACCCGCCAGCGCCTGGGCTCGGGACAAAGCCTGCTGGCGCCCATCGCCGCCGGCAGGACCTTGCTGATGCACAACACCAGCGCGTTCCGCCAATGGGCCTGCGAACCCTTCGCCCTGAGTCGCCAGCACTGGCTGCTGATCTACCACGACCTGACGCGGCACTTCGAACTGCTCGACCTCAGGAATCCGGCGCACGGCGACCACTGGGAGCGGCTGGAACCTGAGGAGCGGCTGGCGTGGTTGGCAGAGCTGGCGGGCCATCCGCTGGCTGCCGAAATCCTTGCGCGGCGCCAGTTGCTCGCCCCGCCCCCGCCGGTCTCGGCGGTCGCCGCCCAGTACGACGAGCTGGCCAGGGACAACGAGCGAAGCGACCTGCACGAACTGAACAACTGGGGCCTGTTCTCGCGCAGCGACTGGCAGGCCTTTTGCCAGAGCTGCGCGCGCTTCATCGGCGTGCAGGACGGCGACCGGGTGTTCGAGGCGGGCTGCGGCTCCGGCGCCTTCCTCCACGCCTTGCAGGCGCACTGGCAGATCGAGATCGACGGCATGGATTTGTCAGCGGAGCTGATCAGGATCGCCCGGTCCCGATTGCAGGCGAGTTCTGGGTGGGCGACATGCAGGACCTCTCCCGCGCGACCGCCAATCACTACGACAAGGTGGTCTCCAACGCGGTGTTCCTCTACCTGCCGTCGCGGGCGGCGTGCGAGCGGGCCGCCCTGGAGATGGTCCGCCTGGCCCGTCCCGGCGGGCTGATCTACATCGGCCTGCTCAACGACCCGGAACGCCTGGGCAGCTACCGCAGCGAGCACCGCCCTTCGGGCAACGCCTTCCTGCGCCGCAGCTTCTGGCACGAACTGGGCGAACGCCATGGGCTGGCGGTGGAAACCGTGGACCAGGACGCCCTCTACAGCAAGGCGGACGGCTACGACGCCCACGCCCGGCTGCGTTATTCGGTGCGCATGCGCAAACCCATCGCGGGCATCGATGGCTGAACCCGGCGCGGCCCGCTCAGGGGCACGCGAGGTGCAGGCGCAGGTGACGAACCAGCTCGTTCGACGCCGCGCTGGCACTGCCCTTGGAGCGCTGCAGCGAGATGGCGACCGGCGGAAGCTCGGGCAATAGCGCCTCGGCGGGAAGGATGTCCAGGGCGGCCGGCACGGTGGATTGCAGCCACACAGACACCGCCAGGTCGCTGCTGACCATCGCCACCGTCGCCTCGAGGTTGCCGTTCTCGAACAGCGTCTTCCATGGCCGGTCCTGCGCCTGCAACGCCGCGATCACCGGCGCGCGGAAGGCGCAGGTCTCGGCCACCATGGACACCGGCAGCGGGGTTTTCAGGTACGCCGAACCGCCCTTCGCGCCGGCCCAGACCAGGCGTTCGAGGGACAGGCATTCGCCGCTGGCCGCCTCGACGCTCTCCTCGACGACGGCCAGGTCCAGCGAGCCGCTGGCGATGGCGCTCTTCAGCTCCGTGGAGGAGCCACAGGTGAGCGACAAATCGACCTGCGGATAGGCCTCCATGAACGACTTGATCGCCGGCGCTATCCAGGCGCCGGCGAGGTCGTAAGGCGCGCCGAGACGCACGCTGCCCTGCACCGCATCGCCTTGCAGGTCCGCCCAGAGCTGATCGTTCAGCGCGAGGATCTGCCGGGCCCTGGCGATCAGCCGCTCGCCCAGGGGCGCGAGCTGGATACCGCCGCGCTGGCGAACCAGCAGCGAGCCGCCGAGCAGGTCCTCGAGCTTCCTCACCTGCTGGCTGACCGCGCCCTGGGTGAGGTGCAGCGCGTTGGCGGCGGCCGTCATGCTGCGTTGGTCAGCCACCACGACGAAGGTTCGCAACAGCACCAGATCGAGCATACGCACTGCCTTTGCCATTAGGGTCTCTAATCCAGCGGATTACGAATATTAGTTTCCATGCTAGAGGGCAATTCGCTATCAAGTCGAGCCCTCTCACGGATATTCCATCATGCTCGACGCGCTGCTTCCGCTGCTCCTGTTCGCCCTGGTCTCCACCATCAGCCCGGGCGGGGCGACCACCCTGGCCACGGCTTCGGGCGCCAACTTCGGCTGGTGGCGCTCGTTTCCGCTGTTGTCGGGCATCTCGTTCGGCCTGGCGAGCATGGCCGCTGCCGCCGCGGCGGGCCTGGGCGGGCTGATCCTGGCGCTGCCGTCGCTGCAACTGGCGATGAAGCTGGTGGGCACGGCCTACCTGCTCTGGCTGGCGCTGCAGATCGCCCGTCGCGGGGCGCCCGGCACGGCCGCCGCCACGGAGAAACCGTCGCGGTTTCTCACCGGCGTATGGCTGCTCTGGCAGAACCCCAAGGCCTGGGCGATGACCCTCAGCGCAGCCGCCTCGTTCGCCGCGCTGACCCGCAGCCCGGAGACGCTGGCGCTGCTGCTCGGTCTGGTGTTCGCGGTGTTTTCGCTGATCTCGCTGGCGATCTGGTGCGTGGCCGGCGTGGTCCTGGCGCGCGCCCTGAAGACCGAGGCGCAGTGGCGCATCCTCAACATGTCCCTGGGTGCGCTGCTGGTCGCCTCGATCGTGCCCATCTGGTTGTGAGCCGCCGGCTTCCAGTGCCGAGGCCTGCGGGGCCCTGAACGAACGCGCAGGCCCTGGCCCGCCTTCACTCCGGGAAGGTCAGCGCGTTGCCCGGTGCCTCGCGGTAGATGTGCAGGAAGTTCAGGTGGCGCTCGTAGTGGTCGAGAATGTCGTTGATCACCTGGTTCTTGCTGTAGTCCATCAGGTCGTTGCCCTGGGTGCCTTCGCGCAGGAAGGTCTCCAGGCGGAAGTAATGCGACTTGCCAGCGCGGGCGCGATAGGTGAAGCCCGGCACCACGTATTCCTGCGGCCAGATCTGGTAGACGAAGTTCTGCTCGTCGCCCAGCAGCACCAGCAGCTCCAGGTGGCTGAGTTTCTCGTCGCCGGTCGGCGGATGTTCGGAGAACTGCACCTTGGCGCCGCGCAGTTCCAGCTCCTGCGCCACTTCCTGCATCGCCGGGCGGCAGACGCTGTCGAGCATCTTCTGCGTGTGCGAGGTGCCGGGGAAATGCATCACCCGCGACAGGCGCTGCTTCCAGTTCAGCGAGGCGTCCACCGACATGCTGGCGAGCGGCTGCAGGTTGCTGGCCTTGCGGTAATCCTCCAGGCGCAGCGATTTGTACAGCCCGGCCATCACGAAGAACATCACGAAGCTGAAGGGCAGGCCCATGATCACCGTGGTGTTCTGCAGCGCGGTGATGCCGTCGGTCATCAGCATGCCCAGGGTAAGCAGGCCGATGGTCACCGACCAGAAGATGCGCAGCCAGTTGGGCGCGTCGCTGTTGATGTCGGCGAGCCGCGAGGTGAAGTTGCCCAGCACCAGCGAGCCGGAATCCGCCGAGGTCACGTAGAACAGCAGCCCGGTGATGGTCGCCACCGAGGCGCTGAGGGTGAAGCCCGGATACTGCGCCAGCAGGCTGTAGACGCCGCGCTCCGGGTGGGCGATGACTTCGTTGGCGAAGTCGAGGTTGCCGTGGAGGATCTGGTACAGCGCGCTGTTACCGAAGATCGACAGCCACAGCAGGGTGAACACGAACGGGATGATCAGCGTGCCAAGGACGAACTGGCGAATCGTCCGCCCGCGCGAGATGCGCGCCAGGAACAGCCCGACGAAGGGCGCCCAGGCCACCCACCAGGCCCAGAAGAACAGCGTCCAGCTGTTCATCCACTCGGTCGGCCGGTCGAAGGCGAAGCTGTTCAGCGTCATGCCGAGGAAGCGGTTGACGTAGTCGCCGATGTTCAGCACCAGCGCGTTGAGCAGGAACTCGGTGTGGCCGAAGAACAGCAGGAACAGCAGCAGCCCCAGCGCCAGCAGCACGTTGAGTTCGGAAAGGATACGGATCCCCTTGTTCACCCCGGAGGTGACCGAGATCGTCGCCATCACCACCGACAGCAGGATCAGCGCGCCCTGCACCGTGAGGTTTTCCGGCAGGTCGAAGAGCACCTTCAGTCCGTAGTTCAGCTGCACCACGCCGATGCCCAGGGTGGTGGCGATACCGAAGATGGTGCCGACCACCGCGGCGATGTCGACGCTGTGGCCGATCGGCCCGTCGATGCGCTTGCCGAAGATCGGGTAGAGCGAGGAGCGGACGGTCAGCGGCAGGTTGTAGCGGTAACTGAAGTAGCCGAGCGCGATGCCCATCAGCGCATACATCGACCAGCCCGTCAGGCCGTAGTGGAACAGCGTCCAGACCATCGCCTGGCGCGCCGCCTCCACCGTCTGCCCCTCGCCTTCGGGCGGCAGCATGTACTGGGTCACCGGCTCGGCCACCGAGAAGAATATCAGGTCGATGCCGATGCCGGCGGCGAACAGCATCGCCGACCAGCTGAGCAGGCTGAATTCGGGTTTGGACTGCTCCGGGCCGAGCTTGATGGCGCCGAAGCGCGAGGTCGCCACGAAGAGCACGAAGACGATGTAGAGCGTGGCCGCCAGCAGGTAGTACCAGCCGAAGGTGGACGACACCCAGCTCAGCACCGCGCTGATGGTTCGCCCCGACACCTCGGTGAAGAACACGGTCATCAGCGTGAAGGCGAGGATCAGCCCCGCGGCGGTGAAGAAGACCACCTTGTTGAGCGAGTCTCTGGGTTTCGTCTGGAGGTCGGTCGAAGGCATGTTTTCCCCTGGAAGGTCCCTTGGATGAGTCGCAGCGCGATCCGTGTCCGGCGTGGCCCGCCGGTGGCCTCCGGCGCCGGAGAGGGGCCTGAGCCGCGATTACCGGGCTGTCGAGCCCGGAAGATAGACGTCTCGTCGGCCGCTTCGTTCAGGCGCGAAGCAGGCGGCGGCGGGCAGGACGTCGCGCGGATCGGCGCTGCGGCGGAGGTAAAATATACTTTTTATTGATTGAACGTTCAATTAAAAACGATTAGATTGAAGGGGTGATGCCATCGGCCGCCGCGTCCGCAGAACACGCCCGGCCACCCGAAACGCCGTGCCAGGAGACGCACATGCCGAAAGTGGGAATGCAGCCGATACGCCGGCAGCAGTTGATCGAAGCGACGCTCGCCGCCGTCAACGAGGTGGGCATGCACGAGGCGTCGATCTCGCAGATCGCGCGCCGCGCCGGCGTGTCCAACGGCATCATCAGCCACTATTTCAGCGACAAGAACGGCCTGCTCGAAGCGACCATGCGCTACCTGCTGACGCATCTGGGCAGCGCCGTGCGCACGCGTCTCGACGCCCTCGCCGACCGCTCGCCCCAGGCCCGCCTGCGGGCGATCGCCCTGGCCAACTTCGACGACAGCCAGACCAACGCCGCGGCGATGAAGACCTGGCTGGCGTTCTGGGCCAGCAGCATGCATCACCCGCAGCTGTACCGGCTGCAGCAGGTGAATAGCCGCCGGTTGTACTCGAACCTTTGCTACGAGTTCCGCCGCTTCCTGCCGCGCGACGAGGCGCGCCTGGCGGCGCAGGGCCTGGCCGGCCTGATCGACGGATTGTGGCTGCGCAGCGTACTCAGCGGTGAACCCTTCGACCTGTCGCAGGCTCTGCTGATAGTCGATCGCTACATCGCCTCGCAATCGTAGGGTGCGCCATGCGCACCGCCGGGCACCCGCGCATTCCCTGGTGCGCACAGCGCACCCTACCGCGACACCGAAACCGTAGGGTGCGCCATGCGCACCGCCGGGCAACCGCGCACTCCCTGGTGCGCACGGCGCACCCTACCGCGACACCGAAACCGTAGGGTGCGCCATGCGCACCGCCGGGCAACCGCGCACTCCCTGGTGCGCGCGGCGCACCCTACCGCACACCGAAACCGTAGGGTGCGCCACGCGCACCGCCGGGCATCCGCGCATTCCCTGGTGCGCGCGGCGCACCCTACCGCGACACCTAAACCGTAGGGTGCGCCATGCGCACCGCCGGGCAACACCGCATTCGCTGCGGCGCACGGCGCGCCCTGCGACCAGCAATCCACCCATGAGAGGAGCCTTCATGTCCCGCTTTGGCGTGCAACAACTCCACATCGACGGTCGCTATCAGAGCAGCAGCGGTAGCGAGACCTTCGAGGCCATCAACCCGGCCAACGGCGAGGTGATCGCCGAACTGCAGGCGGCGACGCGCGCGGACGTCGACCGCGCCGTCGAGGCCGCGCAGCGCGGGCAGAAGGTCTGGGCGGCCATGACCGCGATGCAGCGCTCGCGCATCCTGCGCCGCGCCGTCGACCTGCTGCGCGAGCGCAACGATGCGCTGGCCGAACTGGAAACCCTCGACACCGGCAAGGCGCTTTCGGAAACCACCGCGGTGGACATCGTCACCGGCGCCGACGTGCTGGAGTACTACGCCGGGCTGATCCCGGCCCTCGAGGGCCTGCAGGTTCCGCTGCGCGAGGGTTCCTTCGTCTACACCCGCCGCGAGCCGCTGGGCGTGGTCGCCGGGATCGGCGCCTGGAACTACCCGATCCAGATCGCGCTATGGAAATCCGCGCCGGCCCTGGCGGCCGGTAACGCGATGATCTTCAAGCCCAGCGAAGTCACCTCGCTGACGGCGCTCAAGCTAGCCGAGATCTACAGCGAAGCGGGCCTGCCGGATGGCGTGTTCAACGTGCTCACCGGCAGCGGCGCCGAGGTCGGCCAGGCGCTCGCCGAGCATCCGGGAATCGCCAAGGTCTCCTTCACCGGCGGTGTCGTCACCGGCAAGAAGGTGATGGCCAGCGCCTCGGCCTCGACGCTCAAGGAAGTGACCATGGAGCTGGGCGGCAAGTCGCCGCTGATCGTCTTCGAGGATGCCGACCTCGACCGCGCCGCCGACATCGCGCTGATGGCCAACTTCTACAGCTCCGGGCAGGTCTGCACCAACGGCACGCGGGTCTTCGTACCGCGTGCGCTGCAGTCGGTGTTCGAGGCCAGGGTGGTGGAGCGGGTGAAGCGCATCCGCCTCGGCGACCCGCTGGATGCCCGCGTCAACTTCGGCCCGCTGGTGAGCTTCGCGCACATGGAGTCGGTGCTGCGCTACATCGAGAGCGGCAAGCGCGAAGGCGCGCGCCTGCTGATCGGCGGCGGACGTATGACGGAAGGCGAACTGGCCAGGGGCGCGTTCGTCGCGCCCACGGTGTTCAGCGACTGCACGGACGACATGCAGATCGTCCGCGAGGAAATCTTCGGCCCGGTGATGAGCATCCTCACCTACGACAGCGAAGAGGAGGTCATCCGCCGCGCCAACGACACCGATTACGGCCTCGCCGCCGGCCTGGTGACCCGTGACCTGGCCCGCGCGCACCGGGTGATCCACCGCTTGCAGGCCGGCATCTGCTGGATCAACACCTGGGGCGAATCCGCGCCGGAAATGCCGGTGGGCGGCTACAAGCACTCCGGCGTCGGCCGCGAGAACGGCGTCGCCACGCTGGAACACTACACGCAGATCAAATCGGTGCAGGTCGAGCTGGGCGATTTCGCCTCGGTGTTCTGAACGCCTGCCGGCCCCGCGGGGCCAACCGACACGAACAATGCGAAAGGAGGTTTCATGCAGTACGACTACATCATCATCGGCGCCGGCTCGGCCGGTAACGTCCTCGCGGCGCGCCTGAGCGAAGACCGCGACGTCAGCGTGCTGCTGCTGGAAGCCGGCGGTCCCGACTACCGGATGGACTTCCGCACGCAGATGCCCGCCGCCCTCGCCTTCCCGTTGCAGGGTCGGCGCTACAACTGGGCCTACCTGACCGATCCCGAGCCTCACATGAACAACCGCCGCATGGAGTGCGGCCGTGGCAAGGGGCTGGGCGGATCGTCGCTGATCAACGGCATGTGCTACATCCGCGGCAACGCGATGGACTTCGACAACTGGGCGAAGGAACCGGGCCTGGAAGACTGGACCTACCAGGACTGCCTGCCGTATTTCCGCAAGGCGGAGAGCCGCGACACGGGCGCCAACGACTTCCACGGCGGCGACGGCCCGGTCAGCGTGACCACGCCGAAAGCGGGCAACAACCCGCTATTCGAGGCGATGATCCAGGCCGGCGTGGAAGCCGGTTACCCGCGCACCGACGACCTCAACGGCTATCAGCAGGAAGGCTTCGGCCCGATGGACCGCACCGTCACGCCGAACGGCCGCCGCGCCAGCACCGCACGCGGCTACCTCGACCAGGCCAAATCGCGCCCCAACCTGACCATCGTCACCCACGCCATGACCGACCGCATCCTCTTCGAGGGCACGCGCGCCGTGGGCGTCAGCTACCAGAGGGGCCACCTGAAGGAAGCGGTCAGCGTGCGGGCGAACCGCGAAGTGCTGCTGTGCGGCGGCGCCATCGCCTCGCCGCAGATTCTCCAGCGTTCCGGCGTCGGCCCGGCCGACCTGCTGCAACGCCTTGGCATTGAGCTGGTGCACGCATTGCCGGGCGTCGGCGAGAACCTCCAGGACCATCTGGAGATGTACCTGCAATACAGCTGCACCCTGCCGGTTTCGCTGTATCCGGCCCTCAAGTGGTACAACCAGCCGGCGATCGGCGCGCAGTGGCTGTTCGCCGGCAGCGGCATCGGCGCCAGCAACCAGTTCGAGGCCGGCGGCTTCATCCGCAGCCGCGAGGAGTTCGAGTGGCCGAACATCCAGTACCACTTCCTGCCGGTGGCGATCAATTACAACGGCAGCAACGCGGTGGAAGAGCACGGCTTCCAGGCCCACGTCGGCTCGATGCGCTCGCCCAGCCGCGGCCGCGTGCAAGTGAAGTCCAGGGACCCGCACGAGCACCCGAGCATCCTCTTCAACTACATGTCCAGCGAGCAGGACTGGCAGGAGTTCCGCGACGCCATCCGCATCACCCGCGAGATCATGGCGCAGCCGGCGCTCGACCCGTACCGCGGCCGCGAGATAAGCCCAGGCGTCGAGGTGCAGAGCGACGAACAGCTGGACGCCTTCGTCCGTGAACACGCGGAAACCGCCTACCACCCGTCCTGCACCTGCAAGATGGGCAGCGACGCGATGGCGGTGGTGGACGGCCAGGGCCGGGT
>NZ_DJTK01000055.1:0-17145 GCF_002438225.1 Pseudomonas sp. UBA6310
CCGCCGCCGAGCGCGCCGCTTTCCACCAGCACGGTGGAATAGCCGGCGCGGCGCAGGCGGGCGTTGAGCCAGAGGCCGGCGACACCGCCGCCGACTATCAGGACATCGGTATGCAAAGCGTTGGACATTCGAGGGCTCGTCGTTCGAAGCGGAAGGGGAGTATAAACCGCTGCCTGTCGCCTGCCGGAAGCTGCGACAAAGCAGACGCCGGAACCCGCTCAGTGGCCGGTACTGGCGGAGAACAGCTGGATCACCACCACGCCGGCGACGATCAGGGCCATGCCGGCGATGGCCGGTAGATCGAGTTTCTGCCCGTAGATCAGCGCCGCGGCGATGCTCACCAGGACGATGCCCAGGCCTGCCCAGATCGCGTAGGCGATGCCGACCGGAATGCTCTTCACCACCAGCGCGAGCATCCAGAACGACAGGCCGTAACCGCAGATCACCAGCGCCAGCGGCAGTGGCTTGCTGAAGCCGGCGAGCGACTTCATCGACGTGGTGGCGATCACTTCGGCGGCGATGGCGATGCCGAGATACAGGTAACCGGTCATGTTCGGGACTCCTTATCGAGCGGCGGATTCTAACCGCTGCGCCGCGTTCGCAGGGCCGGGTTCGGCCCGTCGGCGTGCGGTGTCGCCCGGCGCACGCGGCGGCGGAAAATTCCGCCGGTTTTTTGCTACGCTGCGCGCCCATGAACAGACGCCTCTACAGCCTGATTTTCCACCTCGCCCTGCCGATCATCGTCGCCCGCCTGTTCTGGCGCGCGCGCCGCGCTCCGGCCTACGCCCAGCGCATCGGCGAGCGTTTCGCGCTGGCGCTGCCCGAGGTCGCTTCCGGCGGCATCTGGGTGCATGCGGTGTCGGTGGGCGAAAGCATCGCCGCGGCGCCGATGATCCGCGCCCTGCGCCAGCGCTACCCGGAGCTACCGATCACCGTCACCTGCATGACCCCCACCGGCTCCGAGCGCATCCGCGCGCTGTTCGGCGATCAGGTCGCCCATTGCTACCTGCCCTATGACCTGCCCTGGGCGGCGGCGCGCTTCCTGCGCCGGCTGCGGCCGCGGCTGGCGGTGATCATGGAAACCGAGCTGTGGCCGAACCACATCCACCAGTGCGCCCGCCGCGGCATCCCGGTGGCCCTCGCCAATGCGCGGCTGTCCGAACGCTCGGCGCGGGGCTATGCGCGTTTCGCCAGGCTCACCGCGCCGATGCTCGCCGAGCTGGCGCTGATCGCGGTGCAGAGCGAGGTGGAGGCGCAGCGTTTCCGCCAACTGGGCGCGCGGGCGAAGTGCGTCGAGGTGACCGGATCGATCAAGTTCGACCTGAGCATCGACCCGGCGCTGGTCGAGCGCGCCACCGCGTTGCGCGAGGCGTGGCAGGCCACGGCGCGGCCACTGTGGATCGCCGCCAGCACTCACGCGGGCGAGGACGAGGTGCTGCTGGCCGCGCATCGGCGGTTGCTGGCGCGCCGTCCCGATGCGCTGCTGATCCTGGTGCCGCGCCACCCGGAACGCTTCGGCGCGGTGTTCGAGCTGTGCCGGCAGAGCGGTTTCGGCAGCGTGCGGCGGTCCACCGGCGAGCGCCCGGGCGCGGAAACCTCGGTGCTGGTCGGCGACACCATGGGCGAGCTGCTGTTTCTCTACGCGCTGGCCGACCTGGCGTTCGTCGGCGGCAGCCTGGTGCCGAACGGCGGGCACAACCTGCTGGAGCCCGCCGCGCTGGGTAAACCGGTGCTCAGCGGTCCGCACCTGTTCAATTTCCTCGACATCGCCGGGCAATTGCGCGAAGCCGGCGCGCTGGTGGAAGTTGCCGATGGCGATGCCCTGGCCGACCGGCTGGACGGGTTGTTCGCCGACCGCGCCCAGGCCCAGGCCATGACCGACGCCGGCCTGCGCGTGATGCGAACCAACGAGGGCGCGCTCGGGCGGCTGCTGGCGGGGCTGGGGCGGTTGCTGGATTAGCCGAGGCGGTGTGTCGCGAGGCTTCGCTGCGGTGGGCATGGCCCACCCTACGTCGAGGTGGGCGCTTTTGTAGGGTGGGTTAGGCGCGCGGTGCGGGTGCGGGCGTTTGCGGTGATTGGCTCCGTAACCCACCGGGCGGTGTTTCGCCGGGCTCCGTTGCGGTGGGCATGGCCCACTCTACGTCGAGGTGTGGCGCTTCTGTAGGGTGGGTTAGGCGTGCGGTGCGGGTGCGGGCGTTTGCGGTGCTTGGCGCCGTAACCCGCCGGGCGGTGTGTCGCCGGTCTCCGTTGCGGTGGGCGCGGCCCACCCTACGTCAGTGGGCGCATGCGTATGTTCCACGCGTAAAAAAGCCCGGCATTTGCCGGGCTTTTTTACGTGCGTGTTGCTCAGAGCTGCGGCGTCTTGTTGCGCTGCTCGCGCTCCGTGGCGCCGAGGTCGGGTGGCAGGAAGTCGCGGTCCGGATCGTAGTCGGGCTTGAGGTAGCTGGCCAGGGTTTCCAGATCGGCCGGGCTGAGGGTGCCGGCGGACTGTTTCAGGCGCAGGTTGTCGAGGATGTAGTCGTAGCGCGCATTGTTGTAGTCGCGCACCGAGGCGTACAGCTGGCGCTGCGCGTCGAGCACGTCGACGATGTTGCGGGTGCCGACCTGGTAGCCGATCTCGGTGGCTTCCACTGCGCTCTGGTTGGAGACGATGGACTGGCGCCGGGCGGAGACCTGCTCGACGTCGGTGTTCACCGCGCGGTGACGGTTACGGGTGTCCTGTACCACCTGGCGGCGCAGGCTTTCGCGCTGCTGCTCGGCCTGGTTGAGCAACTGGTAGGCCTCGCGGGCCTGGGAACTGGTCAGGCCGCCGCTGAAGATCGGGATGTTCAGTTGCACGCCGATGCTGGTCTGCTCGACGTCGCCGTTGTAGCGCGGAAGATTGATCCCGGCCGCGGCGCCGAGCGCCTCGTTGGCGCCGGAGTTGCTGAAGCCCAGCGCGTCGTTGTCGCCCTTTTCATAGCTGGCGACGGCATCCAGAGTCGGTGCGTGGCCGGCCTTGCGCTGGCGCAGCGTTTCTTCGGCGGCGTTGACCGCGTAGTTGACGGCCTGCAGGTTGAGGTTCTGCTGCGCGGCGGTGTCGACCCAGGACTTCGCGTCGTTCGGCACCGGCGTCTGCACGGGCAGGGTGTGGCGGATGCCCTCGACGGCCGGGAAGTCGCGGTTGGTCAGGGTGATCAGCGCCTGGAAGGCGTCGTCGACGTTGCGCTGCGCGATGATCCGGTTGGCCCGCGCGGTGTCGTAGCCGGCCTGGGATTGCAGCACGTCGGTGCGGTCGGACAGGCCGACGTCGAAGCGCTCGTTGGCCTGGTCGAGCTGGCGCTTGAAGGCGGATTCCTCGGCCTTGGTGGCGGCCAGGTTGTCCTGCGCGCGGAGCACCGCGAAGTAGGTCTCGGCGGTCTGCAGGATCAGGTTCTGCTGGGTCGCGGAAAACTCCAGCGCGGCCTGTTCGCTGGTCGCCTGGGCGGCCTGCAGCTGGAACCAGCGGTCGGCGCGGAACAGCGGCTGGCTGAGGTTGGCCTGGTAGGAAAAGGCGTTGCGATCGACCTTCTGGCTGCCGGCGCTGGTATCGACCTTGGTCCGCGTGTCGCCGGTGAAGGCGCCGGCGCTGAGGTACGGCAGGAGGCCGGCGCGCGCCTGGGGCACCAGTTCCTGGCGGGCGGCGAGCTGCGCACGGGCGGCGGCCAGGTCGGCATTGTTGTTGACGGCTTCCTGATAGACGGTGACCAGGTCGGTCTTGCTGGAGAGGGGCACTTCTTGTGCCTGAGCCAGGCCGGAGGAAGCTGCAGCCACAGCGACAGCCAGCGAAAGTCTGCGCAGCATGATCGTTCCTAGATTCGTTTCGAGAGCGGCAAGGCTAAGTGCACCACCCATGCCGGTCAAGCGCCCCATGGCCGTTGATTGGCGGGCTCTCCGGCCATTTGTGCCGGGGTTGATGACAAATCATCATCTAACCTCCGGGCGATGACCCTGCGCCGGGGTTGGTTTTATCGTCGGGGGTTGTTTAGACTGGGGCCGTTCTTGTCGGGGTGCCTCGAATCGGAGGCTGAGATCGGAGAGTTCCGGATCCCGTTGAACCTGATCAGGTTAAGGCCTGCGTAGGGAACAAGATGTGCTCGCCCCATGGCGGCTCCTCTCGGCACCGGTCCCGGTGCACCTCTGCTTCATCAGGTTCGCTCCGACATTCAGCCAGGAGCCAGCCGATGACCGTAAAACAACAACAAGACGACCGTGCCAACCTCAGCGACAGCGCTCGGGTCGACCAGCAGTCCATCCAGCCGTTTCCCCGTTCGCAGAAGATCTACGTGCAAGGCAGCCGCCCGGACATCCGCGTGCCGATGCGCGAAATCAGCCTGGACGTCACGCCGACCGCCTTCGGTGGCGAGATCAACGCACCGGTGCTGGTCTACGACACCTCCGGCCCCTACACCGATCCGGCCGTGCAGATCGACGTGCGCAAGGGCCTGGGCGACGTGCGTTCGGCGTGGATCGCGGATCGCGACGACACCGAGCTGCTCGACGGGCTGAGTTCGCGGTTCGGCCAGGAGCGCCTGGCCAATCCCGAACTGACGCGGATGCGCTTCGCCCGCGTGCGCAACCCGCGCCGCGCCAAGCCCGGCAGGAATGTCAGCCAGATGCACTACGCGCGGCAGGGCATCATCACGCCCGAGATGGAATACATCGCCATCCGCGAGAACATGAAACTGGCCGAACACCGCGCCGCCGGCCTGCTCGACCAGCAGCACGCCGGACACAGCTTCGGCGCCAGCATCCCGAAGGAGATCACCGCCGAGTTCGTCCGTGACGAAGTGGCCCGCGGCCGCGCGATCATCCCGGCGAACATCAACCACACCGAGCTGGAGCCGATGATCATCGGCCGCAACTTCCTGGTGAAGATCAACGGCAATATCGGCAACAGCGCCCTGGGCTCGTCCATCGAAGAAGAAGTGGCCAAGCTGACCTGGGGCATTCGCTGGGGTTCGGACACGGTGATGGACCTGTCCACCGGCAAACACATCCACGAAACCCGCGAGTGGATCATCCGCAACTCGCCGGTGCCGATCGGCACTGTGCCGATCTACCAGGCGCTGGAAAAGGTCAACGGGGTGGCCGAGGACCTGACCTGGGAGCTGTTCCGCGACACCCTGATCGAGCAGGCCGAGCAGGGCGTGGATTACTTCACCATTCATGCCGGCGTGTTGCTGCGCTACGTGCCACTGACCGCCAAGCGCGTCACCGGCATCGTCAGCCGTGGCGGCTCGATCATGGCCAAGTGGTGCCTGGCCCACCACAAGGAAAACTTCCTCTACACCCATTTCGAAGATATCTGCGAAATCATGAAGGCCTACGACGTGTCCTTCTCCCTGGGTGATGGCCTGCGCCCCGGTTCGATTGCCGACGCCAACGACGCCGCGCAGTTCGGTGAACTGGAAACCCTCGGCGAGCTGACCAAGATCGCCTGGAAGCACGACGTGCAGTGCATGATCGAAGGTCCCGGCCATGTGCCGATGCAACTGATCAAAGAGAACATGGACAAGCAGCTCGAATGCTGCGACGAGGCGCCGTTCTACACCCTCGGCCCGCTGACCACAGATATCGCGCCGGGCTACGACCACATCACCTCGGGCATCGGTGCGGCGATGATCGGCTGGTTCGGCTGCGCCATGCTTTGCTACGTCACGCCCAAGGAGCACCTGGGCCTGCCGAACAAGGATGACGTGAAGACCGGGATCATCACCTACAAGATCGCTGCCCACGCCGCCGACCTCGCCAAGGGTCACCCCGGTGCGCAGATCCGCGACAACGCGCTGTCCAAGGCGCGTTTCGAATTCCGCTGGGAAGACCAGTTCAACCTCGGCCTGGACCCCGACACCGCCCGCGCCTACCACGACGAAACCCTGCCGAAGGACTCGGCGAAGGTCGCTCACTTCTGCTCCATGTGCGGGCCGAAGTTCTGTTCGATGAAGATCACCCAGGAAGTCCGCGACTATGCCAAGGACAACGGCCTCTCCGACGAGAGCAAGGCGGTCGAGGCGGGTTTTCGCGAGCAGGCCGAGCGCTTCAAGGGCGAGGGGTCGGTGATCTACAAGCAGGTCTGATGCGCTTGGGTGGGCGACGCTTTTACCGTCCACCAGGCAGGCCGCGCGGTGGAGGGATAGAGCGTCATCCACCCTGCGAATACGCAGCGCTGCGGCCAGTCCGCAGCCGTCACTCACCTGAACGAGCCCCCTACGATGCCTCTTCCTTCCGGCACCTATTCCCCCGGCGTTGCCGTCCCCGCCGCCCAACGCGTGCTGGGCGCGCGCGATCTGTTTTCCCTGTGGTTCTCCCTCGGCATCGGGCTGATGGTGCTGCAGCTTGGCGGCCTGCTGGCGCCGGGCCTCGGCCTGGCGGGCGGCGTCGGCGCGATCCTGCTCGGCACCGCGGTCGGCGTGTTGCTGCTCGGCGCGGTGGCGGTGATCGGCGCCGATACCGGATTGTCGGCGATGTCCGCGCTGAAGCTCAGCCTGGGCAGTCGCGGTGCGGTGTTGCCGGCGCTGCTCAACCTGCTGCAACTGGTCGGCTGGGGGGCATTCGAGATCATCGTCATGCGCGATGCCGCCAGCCTGCTGGCCGGCAAGCTGTTCGCCGAGGGCAGCGTGCTGACCAGCCCGTGGCTGTGGACGCTGTTCTTCGGCGCACTGGCCACGCTGCTGGCGGTGACCGGCCCGCTGACCTTCGTGCGCCGGGTGCTGCGCAAGTGGGGCATCTGGCTGCTGCTCGGCGCCTGCCTGTGGCTGACCTGGAACCTCTTCGACAAGGCCGACCTGGGCGCGCTGTGGGCGCGCGCCGGCGACGGTTCGCTGCCGTTCGCCCTGGGTTTCGACATCGCCATCGCCATGCCGCTGTCGTGGTTGCCGCTGATCGCCGATTACTCGCGCTTCGGCAAGGCGGCCGGGCGGGTGTTCGCCGGCACCGCGGCAGGGTTCTTCTGCGGCAACGTCTGGTTGATGAGCCTGGGCGTCGCCTACACCCTGGCCTTCGCCCCGAGCGGCGAGATGAACGCCCTGCTGCTGGCGCTGGCCGGCGCCGGCCTGGGGATTCCGCTGCTGCTGATCCTGCTCGACGAGTCGGAGAACGCCTTCGCCGACATCCACTCGGCGGCGGTGTCCAGCGGCACCCTGGTGGCGTTGAAGGTCGAGCACCTGGCGCTGGGCCTCGGCACCTTGTGCACGTTGATCGCGCTGTTCGCGCCGCTGGCGGAGTACCAGAACTTCCTGCTGATGATCGGCTCGGTGTTCGCGCCGCTGTTCGGCGTGGTGCTGATCGACCACTTCGTGCTGCGCCAACGCCGCGCCGCCGTGGCGCCGGCTGGCTTGCGCTGGGATGCGCTGGTCGCCTGGGCGTGCGGTGCGTTCACCTACCACCTGCTGGCGCAGCTGGCGCCGGACGTCGGCGCGACGCTGCCATCGCTGCTGCTCGCCGGCGTGCTGCAACTCGCGTTCGGCTGGTCGCGTCGCGGCCGGCAGGCGTCCGCGGTCGCATGAGCTAGGCGAGGGGCGCGCAAGGCGCCCCGCGCGTCACTTCTTCGGCAGGTACTGCGGCTGCAGGATGCCCTGCAGCTGCGCATACGGCAGGTGCAGTTCCGGATGCCCGGCGGCGTAGGGCGCGATGCTGTAGACCGGGTACTTGAGCAGCACTTCATCCTTCTTCAGGGCGACGTTGTCGGTGCGCTGGAACGGCCAGTTGGCGGCGAATCCGGGTTCCTGGACGAACTTGTTTTCGGCCAGCCAGCGCTGGTGCGCCTGCGCCGCGAGGCGCCAGAAGGCCTCCTCCTGGCCGGGCAGCAGCACGTCCTGCAAGGTCAGGGCGCGGTCCTGCTGGCGGTCGTAGTTGATGAAGCCGCGGCCCGGCATGCCGTGGGCGCCGCCGGTTTCCAGGTAGCTGGAAAGCTCGACCACCGTCAACGGGCCATGCTGGTCGATTACTTTCGCCTGCAGATAGGTCGCCCAGCGCGCATCGGCGCGGGTGAGGAATTCCTTCTCGTAATCCTGCAGGGTGGCCGCCGGCGCGCGGTCCGGCGAGTCGTCGGTCATCGCCAGCAGGCGCTTTTCGATCAACTCGGTGAGGGCCGGTTCGTCGATGAAACGCAAGGTGTCGACGTTGATCAGCGCACAGTCGCTGGCCTGGCAGCCGGCGGAGCGATGCTCCCAGGCGATGTGCTGGGCTTCGAGCGGTTTGTCCTTGGGCGGTGGCGTGAAGGTCTGGCAGGCGCCGAGCGCCAGGACCAGCCCGGCGAGGCAGAAGGGTTTCGCGAAAGGTAGGGAATTCATCGTGGTTTGCACAGTCGGTTAGGGTGCGGTCTTCGATTGCCCGAAGTGGCCCGAGTTCGCCTGGGCGGCCTCTGGATCGGGTGACGAATAACACAGGCCGCGGTTAATCCGCAAAGGGCTGCGCCTGCCGATCGGGCGCGTTAGGATGGCGCGAACATTAACCAGCAAGCGAGCCGAGCATGATCGATACCTTCAAGCCCGACGCCGGTGCGGTGGAACTCGTCGAGCGGGAAAACTGCTTCCAGGGTTTCTACCGGCTCGACCGCCTGCATCTGCGTCACCGGCAGTTTTCCGGGGCGATGGGACCTCAGATCAGTCGTGAGCTGTTCGTCCGCCACGACGCCGTCTGCGTGTTGCCCTACGACCCGAAGCACGACCGCGTGGTGCTGATCGAGCAGTTCCGCGTCGGCGCCCTCGACAAGTCGGAGAACCCCTGGATGCTCGAGCTGGTCGCCGGCCTGATCGACAAGGCCGAGGAGCCGGAGGAGGTGGCGCGCCGCGAAGCGGTCGAGGAGTCCGGGCTGACGCTCGGCGCGCTCTGGCCGATCACCACCTATTTTCCTTCTCCCGGCGGCAGCGACGAGCTGGTTCACCTGTACGTGGGGCGCTGCGACAGCGAGGGCGCCGGCGGCGTGCATGGTCTGGAAGAGGAGGGCGAGGACATTCGCGTGCACCTGCTGTCGTTCGCCGATGCCTTGCAGTTGCTCAAGGATGGCCGCATCAACAACGCTGCCAGCATCATCGCCTTGCAATGGCTGGCCTTGAATCGAAATGAAGTTCGGGGGCTCTGGTCTTGAATCTGCTGCGTGAACGTTACCGGGTCGATCTGACCGGCCTGCAGGCCACCTGCGAGGCGAATTACGCCCGGCTGATGCGCCTCCTGCCGTCGATGCGCGACGGTAACGGCGCGCGCCGGGTCGCCCTGAGCCAGGGCGAACGCCTGCTCGGCGTGCTCGCCCTCGAAGTGCTCGACGCCGGCCCGTACACCACCACCCTGCAGGTTCGCCAGGAACACAGCCTGCCGTGGCTGCCGGTGCCGCGGCTGGAGGTGCGCGTCTATCACGACGCGCGCATGGCAGAGGTGATCTGTGCGGAAAAGGCCCGGCGCTTCCGTGGCATCTATCCCTACCCGAATGCCGACATGCACCAGCCCGACGAGAAGAGCCAGCTCAACCTGTTCCTCGGCGAGTGGCTGAGCCATTGCCTGGCCTGCGGGCACGAACTGGAGCGGCAGATCTAGTACGGAGCCCCAAACCGTGGCGCATCGTGGCGCCAGGTCCGCGCGCCGCCGCTGCCACTCGTTTGCGGGGCCGCGCAGCCACTTCTGCGACGGGCTGTCGCGCCAACTGTGACCTGCGTCCCCTTCATGGTTTGCCCGCCCGCGCCCCAGACACCATAATCCCGAAACTTTCGCTCGAAGGAGACAGCCTTGCCGCGCCTGTCAACCCATGCCGACTCGTCGGTCCTGCTGGTGCAGTTGTCCGATAGTCACCTCTTCGCCGAGGCGGACGGCAAGCTGCTGGGCATGGACACCGCGGACAGCCTGCAACGGGTCATCGAGCGGGTGCTCGAGGAGCAGCCGCGGATCGATCTGCTGCTCGCCAGCGGCGACCTTTCGCAGGACGGCTCGCTGGCGTCGTACCAGCGTTTCCGCCAGATGAGCGCCGCGATCGACGCGCCGGCGCGCTGGTTTCCCGGCAACCACGACGAACGCGCGCCGATGCGCGAAGCCTGCGCCGGCACCGACCTGCTCGACGCGGTGGTGGACATCGGCGCCTGGCGCTTGATCCTGCTCGACAGCACCATCCCCGGCGCCGTGCCTGGGCATCTCGACGACGCGCAGCTGCACCTGCTGGAAGAGGCCCTGGAGGGCGCCGCGAAGCGCCATGTGCTGGTCAGCTTCCATCACCACCCGGTGTCCATCGGTTGCCGCTGGATGGAGCCGATCGGCGTCCGCAACCCGGCGGCGCTGTTCGCCGTCACCGACCGTTTTCCGCAGGTGCGCGCGCTGCTCTGGGGCCACGTGCATCAGGAGTTCGACCAGCAGCGCAACGGCGTGCGCCTGCTGGCGTCGCCCTCGACCTGCGTGCAGTTCGCGCCGGGCAGCGAGGCGTTCCAGGTCGACCGTCTGGCGCCCGGCTACCGCTGGCTGCGCCTGAACGACGACGGCAGCCTGGAGACCGGCGTGTCGCGGGTCACCGGCATCGACTTCGTCGTCGACTACAGCATCAAGGGTTACTGACGGCGCGACGCTTGCGGCGGCTACGCCCGAACTTGTAGCCTCCCCACCCCATGACGACTTCCATTCTCTATCTGCACGGTCTCAACAGCTCGCCCGATTCGCTCAAGGCGAGCCAACTGACGCGGGCCATGGAACGCCTCGGCTGGAGCGACCGGCTGCGGGTTCCGGCGCTGCACCACCATCCGCGCGAAGCCATCGCCACGCTCGATGCGCTGATCGCCGAGCTGGGCCGACCGGTGCTGGTCGGCAGCTCGCTGGGCGGCTACTATGCGACCCACCTCGCCGAGCGCCATGGCCTCAAGGCCCTGCTGATCAACCCGGCGGTCAGCCCGCACCGGTTGTTCGACGGTCATCTCGGGCCGCAGACGAACCATTACAGCGGCGAGACCTGGGAACTCACCCAGGATCACGTGGATGCCCTGGCCGAGCTGGAAGTGCCTGCACCCAACGATGCGCAGCGCTACCAGGTGTGGCTGCAAACCGCCGACGAAACCCTCGACTACCGCCACGCCCAGGCCTACTACCGCGGCTGCGCGCTGCGTATCCAGGCGGGTGGCGACCATGGCTTCCAGGGGTTCGCCGAGCGCCTGCCGGCGCTCCTGCACTTCGCCGGGTTCGATCCGCGGCACTGGCGCGACAGCGATTTTTCCGACATCTAGACCACGAGAGCTCATGGCCACTTACAACGCCGACGCCATCGAAGTCCTTTCCGGGCTCGACCCGGTGCGCAAGCGCCCGGGCATGTACACCGACACCTCGCGGCCCAACCACCTGGCCCAGGAAGTCATCGACAACAGCGTCGACGAGGCCCTCGCCGGCCACGCCCGCTCGGTGCAGGTGATCCTCCACGAGGACAACTCGCTGGAAGTGATGGACGACGGCCGCGGCATGCCGGTGGACATCCACCCGGAAGAGGGTGTGTCCGGGGTCGAGCTGATCCTCACCAAGCTGCACGCCGGCGGCAAGTTCTCGAACAAGAACTACCAGTTCTCCGGCGGTCTGCACGGCGTCGGCATCTCGGTGGTGAACGCCCTGTCGACCCGCGTCGAAGTGCGCGTCAAGCGCGACGGCAGCGAGTACCTGATGAGCTTCGCCGACGGCTTCAAGGCCAGCGACCTGGCAGTGGTCGGCACGGTGGGCAAGCGCAACACCGGCACCAGCGTGCACTTCTGGCCGGACCCGAAGTACTTCGATACGCCGAAGTTCTCCATCAGCCGCCTCAAGCACGTGCTCAAGGCCAAGGCCGTGCTCTGCCCGGGGCTGTCGGTGAGCTTCGAGGACAAGGCCAGCGGCGAGAAGGTCGAGTGGCACTACGAGGACGGCCTGCGCTCGTACCTCGCCGACTCGGTCTCCGAACACCTGCGCCTGCCCGACGCGCCCTTCGTCGGTTCCCTCGCGGGCACCAAGGAGGCCGTGGACTGGGCGCTGCTGTGGCTGCCCGAGGACGGCGAGAGCGTGCAGGAAAGCTACGTCAACCTGATCCCCACCGCCCAGGGCGGCACCCACGTCAACGGCCTGCGCCAGGGCCTGCTGGACGCCATGCGCGAGTTCTGCGAGTTCCGCAACCTGTTGCCGCGCGGCGTCAAGCTGGCCCCGGAAGACGTCTGGGAGCGCATCGCCTTCGTCCTCTCGATGAAGATGCAGGAGCCGCAATTCTCCGGCCAGACCAAGGAGCGCCTGTCCTCCCGCGAGGCCGCTGCGTTCGTCTCCGGGGTGGTCAAGGACGCCTTCAGCCTGTGGCTCAACGCCCACCCCGAGCTGGGCCTGCAGCTCGCCGAGCTGGCGATCAGCAACGCCGGCCGCCGCCTCAAGGCCGGCAAGAAGGTCGAGCGCAAGAAGATCACCCAGGGCCCGGCGCTGCCCGGCAAGCTGGCCGATTGCGCCGGCCAGGACCCCATGCGTTCGGAGCTGTTCCTGGTCGAGGGCGATTCCGCCGGCGGCTCGGCCAAGCAGGCGCGGGACAAGGAGTTCCAGGCGATCCTGCCGCTGCGCGGGAAGATCCTGAACACCTGGGAAGTCGATGGCGGCGAAGTGCTCGCCAGCCAGGAAGTGCACCACATAGCCGTGGCCATCGGCGTCGACCCCGGCTCGCCGGACCTGGGCGAGCTGCGCTACGGCAAGATCTGCATCCTCGCCGACGCCGACTCCGACGGCCTGCACATCGCCACGCTGATCTGCGCGCTGTTCGTCCGCCATTTCCGCCCGCTGGTGGATGCCGGGCACGTCTACGTGGCGATGCCGCCGCTGTACCGCATCGACCTGGGCAAGGAAATTCACTACGCCCTCGACGAGGCGGAGCGCGACGGCATTCTCGAACGCCTGAGCGCCGAGAAGAAACGCGGCAAGCCGCAGGTCACCCGCTTCAAGGGCCTCGGCGAGATGAACCCGCTGCAGCTGCGCGAGACCACCATGGACCCGAACACCCGGCGCCTGGTGCAACTGACCCTGGAAGACTTCGACGCGACCCGCGAGATGATGGACATGCTGCTGGCGAAGAAACGCGCCGGCGACCGCAAGAGCTGGCTGGAGTCCAAGGGCAACCTCGCCGAGGTCCTGGTGTGATCCCAGGCGCGCGCGCGGTCCTCGCCCTTCTGCCGCTGCTGATCCTGCTGCAACCCTGCGCCGCCGCCGAGCTGGAGGAACTGACGCTGCTCGACGAGCACGTCATCGACGGCGTGCCGGCGGGCAATCTCTCCGGCCTGGAGCGCTGCGGCGATTCGTTGTGGACCGTCTCCGATCGCGAGGACGACCGCTTGTACCGGCTGATTCCCCAGGCCGGCGGCGAACCGTGGCAGGTCGAGGTGGAAACCTTCGTCGCCCCGCCGGCGCCGGACGTCGGGCTGTCTGCCGGCCTGCGCAGCAGCGCCTGGGTGCTCGGCAAGATGCGCGGCGGCGAGCTCGATTTCGAAGGCCTGGCCTGCGATACGGCGGGCAACCGCTATCTGGTCAGCGAAAGCCAGGCCGCCGTGCTGCAGATACCGCTGGCGGCGCCGCCGAGTTGGCTGCCGCTGCCCCCGGCGCTGGTTCGCCAGGCGCGGGCCAGTGGCATGCTGCAGCAGTACAACAGCCTGTTCGAGGGCATCGTCATCAATCCCGAGGGCGATCGCCTGTGGCTCGCCGCCGAGCGCGAGAAGCGTGGCCTGCTGGCCCTGCGCAAACGCAAGAGCGGCGCCTGGGTGTGCAGCGACGGCTGCGTGCTGATGAGCGAAGGCGGGCGCGAGGACACGCCGAAGGGCGACAGCATGCCGCGCGACTTCTCCGGCCTCTCGCTCTTCGACGGCAAGCTCTACACCCTGGAACGCGCGACCTATCGCATCTGCCGGCGCTCGCTGAAGCACGGCGACGCCGAGCGCTGCTGGTCGTTCGCCCGGGAAGGGCTGACCGAGGCGCGCGACTACGGCAAGACCTGGGGCATGGCCGAAGGCCTGGTGGTGGACGCCAATGGCGCCTGGATCATGCTCGACAATGGCAAGCACGCCCGCGGGGATGGCGAGGACCGCCCGATCCTCTGGCGCTTCGCCGCACCGGCCAGGGGCTGGGGAGCGAACCCGTGAGCACGCAGCGACCGGGCCAGCGCATCGGCCGGGTGATGCTGGTGCTCGCCTGGGGCGCCGGCCTGCTGCTGGCCACGCGCTTCTTCGGCGAGTGGCAGGCATCGCGGGAGAACCCCAACCAGGCACCGCAGTCGCGGCATGCCGAGAACTACGTCGAAGTGCAGCTGGCCGGCGACGGCCGCGGGCACTTCATCGCCAGCGGGCAGATCAACCAGCAGCCGGTGAGCTTCCTTCTCGACACCGGCGCCACCGACGTGGCGATTCCTCAGTCGGTGGCCGAGCGCCTTGGCCTGGAACGCGGCGAAGCGGTCGGCCTGATGACCGCCAACGGCCGCGGCGAGGGCTATCGCACCCGCCTGCGCAGCCTGCGCATCGGCGACATCGTGCTCCAGGACGTGCGCGCCCTGGTGGCGCCCGGTTTCGACGGCGAGCGCGTGCTGCTCGGCATGAGCGCGCTGCGCCAACTCGAATTCACCCAGCGCGACGGCACCCTGGTGCTGCGCCGCTATACACCGAACAGAACCCAGGAATAGACCCGATGAGCGAAACCCTCGACCTGAGCCTGGAAGGCGTGGAGCGCCGCTCCCTGGCCGACTTCACCGAGCAGGCCTACCTCAACTACTCGATGTACGTGATCATGGATCGCGCCCTGCCGCACATCGGCGACGGCCTGAAACCGGTGCAGCGCCGCATCGTCTACGCGATGAGCGAACTGGGCCTGGACGCTGACTCCAAGCACAAGAAGTCGGCGCGCACCGTCGGCGACGTGCTCGGCAAGTTCCACCCGCACGGCGATTCGGCCTGCTACGAAGCCATGGTGCTGATGGCCCAGCCGTTCAGCTACCGCTACACGCTGGTCGACGGCCAGGGCAACTGGGGCGCGCCGGACGATCCGAAATCCTTCGCCGCCATGCGCTACACCGAGGCGCGCCTGTCGCGCTATTCCGAGGTGCTGCTCAGCGAGCTCGGCCAGGGCACCGTGGACTGGGTGCCAAACTTCGACGGCACCCTGGACGAGCCGGCGACGCTGCCGGCGCGGCTTCCCAACCTCTTGTTGAATGGCACCACCGGGATCGCCGTGGGCATGGCCACCGACGTGCCGCCGCATAACCTGCGCGAAGTCGCCGCCGCCTGCGTGCGCCTGCTCGACGAGCCGAACGCCACGGTGGAGCAGCTCTGCGAGCACATCCTCGGCCCGGATTTCCCGACCGAGGCGGAAGTCATCACGCCACGCGCCGACCTGCTGAAACTCTACGAGACCGGCCGCGGCTCGGTGCGCATGCGCGCCGTCTACCGCGTCGAGGACGGCGACATCGTCGTCACCGCGCTGCCGCACCAGGTCTCCGGAGCCAAGGTGCTGGAGCAGATCGCCGGGCAGATGCAGGCGAAGAAGCTGCCGATGGTCGCCGACCTGCGCGACGAATCGGACCACGAGAACCCCTGCCGCATCGTCATCATCCCGCGTTCCAACCGCGTGGATGCCGACGAGCTGATGCAACACCTGTTCGCCACCACCGACCTGGAGTCCAGCTACCGGGTCAACACCAACGTCATCGGCCTGGACGGCAAGCCGTCGGTGAAGAACCTTCGCCAGTTGCTGGTGGAATGGCTGGTCTACCGCGTCAACACCGTGCGCCGGCGCCTGCAGTTCCGCCTGGACAAGGTGGAAAAGCGCCTGCACCTGTTGGAAGGCCTGTTGATCGCCTTCCTCAACCTGGACGAAGTGATCCACATCATTCGTACCGAGGAACATCCCAAAGCGGTGCTGATGCAGCGCTTCGAGCTGAGCGATACCCAGGCCGACTACATCCTCGACACCCGCCTGCGTCAGCTGGCGCGCCTCGAGGAAATGAAGATCCGTGGCGAGCAGGAAGAGCTGGCCAAGGAGCGTGAGAAGCTGCTGGCGCTGCTCGGCAGCGAGGCCAAGCTGAAGAAGCTGGTGCGCAAGGAGCTGCTCGAGGACGCCGAGAAGTACGGCGACGACCGCCGCTCGCCGATCGTCGCCCGCGCCGAAGCCAGGGCGCTCTCGGAAACCGAACTGATGCCCACCGAGCCGGTGACCGTGGTGGTCTCCGAGAAGGGCTGGGTGCGCTGCGCCAAGGGCCACGACATCGACGCCACCGGGCTTTCCTACAAGGCCGGCGACGGCTTCAAGGTCGCCGCGCCCGGGCGCTCCAACCAGTTCGCCGTGTTCATCGACTCCACCGGGCGCAGCTATTCGCTGGCCGCCCATTCGCTGCCCTCGGCGCGCGGCCAGGGCGAGCCGCTCACCGGCCGCCTGCAACCGCCGCCAGGCGCCAGCTTCGAGTGCGTGCTGCTGCCCGAGGACGAGGCGCTCTACGTGATCGCCTCCGATGCCGGCTACGGCTTCGTGGTCAAGGGCGAGGACCTGCAGGCGAAGAACAAGGCGGGTAAGGCGCTGCTCTCGCTGCCCGCCGGCGCGCGGGTGGTGGCGCCGCGGCCGCTCGCCGATCGCGACCAGGACTGGCTGGCGGCGGTGACCACCGAGGGCCGGCTGCTGCTGTTCCCGGTCCGTGACCTGCCGCAACTGGCCAAGGGCAAGGGCAACAAGATCATCGGCATCCCCGGGGACCGTGTCGCCAGCCGCGAGGAATACCTCACCGACCTGGCCGTGCTGCCGGTTGGGTCGACCCTCGTTCTGCAGGCCGGCAAGCGCGTGCTGTCGCTCAAGGCCAGCGATCTGGAGCACTACAAGGGCGAGCGTGGGCGCCGCGGCAACAAGCTGCCGCGTGGCTTCCAGCGCGTCGACTCGCTGCTGGTCGAGCCGTTGGCCCCGTAGCCTGCGGACACAGCCGGAAGCGATTTCGCCCCGGCTGCAGCTCCCGTCGCGCGCGGCTCCGGTGGCATACTGAGCGAAATCGACCGGTGGGTCGCACTGGAGTTGTGCGCCGGTTTAAAGGATCATAAGCAGCCGAGACGCTGCGGCTTTTTCACGCAGCGTCCCCGTATGCAACAACCAGCCACCCGCGGTGGCAGTGGATGACTCTTGATGACTCTCGTGCGCGTTTCCCGTCTG
>NZ_DJTK01000055.1:17500-104775 GCF_002438225.1 Pseudomonas sp. UBA6310
GACAGCGGCAGTCCGGCCATTCCACAGAAGGCCAGCGGGCCGGCGGTGCTGCTCGGTCCGATCCAGCTCGCCGAATACCTGTCCCAGGACAACCTGCTGCAGCGCCAGGCCGACGGCAGCCTGCTCGCCGACCGTGACGCGCGCTGGGCCGGGCGCCTTTCGGCGAACGTCGACGATGTGCTCCTGCGGCAGCTCGCCGGACGCCTGAACAGCCAACGCGTAGCGCTCGCCCCGGCGATCGGCTTCAGCGCCGACGTGCAGGCCCAGCTGAACATCACGCGCCTGGATTCCGGCCCCACCCAGCCGGCGGTGCTCGAAGCGCAGTGGCGTCTGGTGGACAAGGCCGGGCAGCTGCGCGATACCCGCCTGGTGCGCCTGCAGGAGGAGCATCAGGGCAGCGCCGCGGACCAGGTGCGCGCCCAGGGCGTGCTGCTGCAGCGCCTGGCGGGCGAGATGGCCGAGACGATCGGCCCGCTGTCGCGGCAACTGGCCGAAAGCGCGCGCAAGGCCGAGGCGAGGGCGGCGACCGCGACCAAGGAGAAGCCTTCGCGCATCCCGGTCGCCGAACCGGTGCGTAATGGCGCCGAAGTGTTCCGCTTCTAGCCCGCGCCGCTCGCGCAAGAGCCCGGACCGCCCAGCGCGCTCCGGGCTTTTTTATTGGGGTACGAAGGGTAGTGGCTGGTAAAGCACCTGCCCGATTGAGCGGGAGAGTCTCGGCGATAGCGCGTGTGGTGGGTTACGGCGCATGACGCCAGAGAATGACCGGAGCGTCGTCGATGCGCCTAACCCACCCTACGGGTGGCGGGGACATCTGGACGTAGGGTGGGTTAGCGGCGATAGGCTCGGCTTTGTGGGTACGACACCGCAGGTTAACGCCGCGTAACCCACCGGGCGGAGGTTGGCGATAGTCCGTCTGGTGGGTTACGGCGCTTATGGCGCGGGGAAGGAGCGAAGCGTCGGTGATGCGCCTAACCCACCCTACGGGTGGCGGGACATCTGAACGTAGGGTGGGTTAGCGGCGATAGGCACTGGCGGTGGGCACGACTCCGCAGCGCAACGCCGCGTAACCCACCGGGCGAGGCCCCAGGATCACCAACGAAACGGCCGCCTCAGCGGCCGTTCATGTCCTGCATGCGCACCAGTTGGCGTTCGAGCAGCGACGGATAGGGTTCGAGCAGGCGCTCGACGCAGCAGGCGCCCTCGGGGCTGGCGATCGGGCGGATGCGCGCGCGCTGGCGCAGCAGCGGGTCGTCGGCGATGCGGCGTTCCACCAACAGCAGGTTGCGGCTGTGCTGCGACAGGGCCAGGGCGTCCTGGGCGGTTTCGCTGAGCAGCAGTTCGGGCTGGTCGAGGTCGGCCAGGTCTTCGCCGAGGGTCAGTCCCAGTTGCAGTTGCAGGGCGATGCCGCTGTCGGCGACCTCGATCTGCAGGGCATGGCCGAGGGCGCGCATCAGTTCGCCACAGCACAGCGCGTGGGTCAGGTAGTCCTCGCCGCTGTCCTGGCGATGGAAGAGCAACAGGCTGCTGCCGTCGCTCAACGTGTGCAGGTCGCACTGGTAGAGCGAGGCGGCCTTGTCCAGGCAGTCGCGGTAGCGCTGCAACAGGTCGAGCAGGCGGCTGCGCGGCAGGCGGCGCAGCTGTTCCTGGGCGCCGAGCTGGATTGCCAGTACCGCGCTGAGCGCGGGCAGGCTCGGAGCCACCGTGACCGGGGCCGGCTGCACCTGTACCGGCGGCCGTGTTCTCGACGTCTCGACCGGGCTTTCGTCGCGCAGCTCGGAGAACGGATCGTCCTCGTCGTGAAGGCGGCTCGAGGCGCGCATCGGGGCCGGTTCGTCGTCGTCTTCCTCGTCGCTGTCGAAGCGGCTGTCGCCGAGGTCGCGTACCTCGAACTCTTCTTCGGCTTCCTGGTCGAGGTAGTCCTCCTCGAGGTATTCGTCTTCGGGCTCGGGCTCGGGTTTTTCCGGCACCAGGCGCGCCTGCAACTGGCGCGCGAGGTCGCCGATCTCGTCCTGGCGGCCTGCGCCGGGCGCCGGATCGTCCGGGTCGCGCAGCCACACCCGCAGCTCCAGCAGCGGCGTCGAGATGTGCCGGCCCAGGCGCAGGCTCAGCGACAGGGTCAGCGCCAGCAGGATCAGGCTGAGCAGCCCCATGCTCTGCAGGCTGATGGTCATCGGCTGCTCGAACTGCTGCATGTCGAGGCTGATACGCAGCTGCCCGGCAATCACTTCCTGGAAGGTGATCGGCGTGGAGAACACGCCTTCGGTCTCGCCGAGCATGCTCTGCTTGGGCCGCGAACCGGCCTCGGCGAGCAGGCGGTTGTCGACGCTGTAGATCGCCGCGTGGGCGACCAGCCGGTTCTTCACCAGGTTGCCCAGCAGCACGTTGAGGCTGAGGATGTCGTTGGACACCAGTGGATCGCGCGCCGAGGAGGCGGTCTGGGTGATCAGGCTCTGGCCGAGGGCGTCGGCTTGCGATTGCATCGCCTGCTTGAACTGCATCCCCATCACCCAGGCGTAGATCACCAGCGCCAGGGCCACCAGCAACAGGCTGTGACTGGCGATGCGCAGGGCCAGGGGTACACGCCGCTGACGCAGGGCGTGGAAGATGAGGAGGAAGAAGTTGTCGGGCTTGACGGGGGCTGGCCGGTTCACGGAGCTCGGCTCTTCTCGAGTAGGAAATGTGGCCGGCAGTATACGGGAAAAGCCGGGCCAGGCTTCAAGCTAGACGGCCGCCTTTGCGCCAGGCGGACGCGCAGAGCGGGAAGCCGGGCGTCGGCGGCTCGGTTAGAATGGCCGCCGCATTCTTCAGCGGAGCCAGCACCTTGCGCGAAATCGTCCTGATCAACATCACCGGGGAAGACCGCCCGGGCCTGACCGCCGCCATCACCGGCGCGCTGGCACAGGGTGGGGTGAACATCCTCGATATCGGCCAGGCGGTGATCCACGACACGCTGTCGTTCGGCATCCTGGTGGAAATCCCGGACAACCAGCGCGCCTCGGCGGTGCTCAAGGAAGTGCTCTTCACCGGCTACAAGCTGGATCAGCAGGTGCGCTTCACGCCGGTTTCGGAAGCCGACTACCAGCAATGGGTCGGCGGCCAGGGCAAATCCCGCCACATCGTCACCCTGCTGACGCGCAAGGTGACTGCCGAACAGCTGCAGCGGGTCAGCTCGATCACCGCCAAGTTCGGCCTCAACATCGATCGTATCGACCGTCTTTCCGGGCGTATGCCGCTGGATACGCCGGACGAGCGCAGCAACGGCTGCATCGAGTTCTCGGTGCGCGGCGAGCCGGCCGACACGCTGGCGCTGCGCGCCGAGTTCCTCAGCGTGGCGCAGGAGTTGAACGTCGACATCGCCTTCCAGCGCGACTCGGTGTTCCGCCGCAACCGGCGCCTGGCGGTGTTCGACATGGACTCGACGCTGATCGAGGCGGAAGTCATCGACGAGCTGGCCAAGGTTGCCGGCGTCGGCGAGAAGGTGTCCGAGATCACCGAGCGGGCAATGCGTGGCGAGCTGGATTTCCGCGCCAGCTTCACCGAGCGCCTGGCCCTGCTCAAGGGGCTGCCGGAATCCGAGCTGGAAGCCGTCGGCGCCTCGCTGCGCCTGACCGAAGGCGCCGAAGTGCTGTTCGCCGAGCTCAAGCGGCTGGGCTACAAGACCGCGATCCTCTCCGGTGGCTTCAGCTACTTCGCCCGGCAACTGCAGGCCCGGCTGGGCATCGACTACGTGTTCGCCAACGAATTGCAGATCGAGAACGGCGTGCTCACCGGTGTCGCCGTCGAGCCGATCGTCGACGCCCAGCGCAAGGCCGACCTGCTGCGTCAGCTGGCGGAACAGGAAGGCCTGCGCCTGGAGCAGACCATCGCCGTGGGCGACGGCGCCAACGACCTGCCGATGCTCGGCCTGGCCGGTCTCGGCGTGGCCTTCCGCGCCAAACCGCTGGTCAAGCAGTCGGCCAAGCAGGCGATTTCCACCCTCGGCCTCGACGGCATCCTCTATCTGCTCGGTTTTCGCGATCGGGAAGGGCAGGACTAGAGCGGTCCTGCGTCTGCGGGGCGGTTGAATCGCCCCGGGGGAGTGATGGCTGTTAGCTGCGCCGTTCTACGATGAAACGCGCGAGGTCGCGCAGCGGTTCGGCGCGTTCGCCGAAGGCCTCCAGCGCGCCCAGCGCCTGGTCGCGCAGGTCCAGCGCGTAGGCCTTGGCGGGTTCCAGGCCGAGGAGGGCCGGGTAGGTGGGCTTGTCCTGGGCCTGGTCCTTGCCCTGGGTCTTGCCCAGCGTCGCGGTATCGCTTTCCACGTCGAGGATGTCGTCCTGCACCTGGAACGCCAGGCCGATGGCCCGCGCGTAGGTTTGCAGCGCGGCCAGCGCCGCGTCGTCGGCCCGGCCGCTGGCCAGGGCGCCGAGGCACACGCTGGCTTCGATCAGCGCGCCGGTCTTGTGCCGGTGCATGCTTTCCAGCGCGCGCTGGTCAATCTGCCGCCCCACCGACTCCAGGTCGATCGCCTGCCCGCCGACCATGCCTTCGGGCCCGGCCGCGCGGGCCAGGGTGGTCAGCATGCGCAGGCGGGTCTCGGCGCTGGCCCTGGGTGCGCTCGGCTCCGCCAGTACGCTGAAGGCCAGGCTCTGCAGGCCGTCGCCAGCGAGAATCGCCGCCGCTTCGTCGAATGCCTTGTGGGTGGTCGGCTGGCCGCGGCGCAGGTCGTCGTCGTCCATCGCCGGCAGATCGTCGTGCACCAGCGAGTAGGCGTGGATCAGCTCCACCGCACAGGCCGCGTTGTCGGCCTGTTCGGCGTCGCCGCCAAGGGCTTCGCAGGCGGCGTAGACGAGGATCGGGCGCACCCGCTTGCCGCCGTTCATCACGCTGTAGCGCATCGCCTGGTAGAGCCGCGCCAGGTCGTCCTGCGGAGGCTGGAAGAACCGCTCCAGGCACGCGTCGACACGTGCCCGGCAGGCTTTCTGATAGGCCGCGGTCATGCCTCGGGGTCCGCTTCGAAGGGCGCCTCTTCGGTTTCGCCGTCACGCTCCAGGAGTATCTGGACCTTCTGCTCGGCCTGGCTGAGCGCCGCCTGACAGTCGCGGGTGAGGCGGATGCCCTGCTCGAAGGCGCCCAAGGAGTCTTCCAGCGACAGCTCGCCGCTTTCCAGGCGCTCGACCAGGTTCTGCAGGTCGGCGATGGATTGTTCGAAATCGAGTGCAGCTTTCTTGCGGGCCATGGGCGTTCTCTACGACGGGAGCGGAAACCGCGGCGACACTAGCAGAGCGGCCGCGCACGGAGCAAATGGCCGGCGGGGCGAATCCGCGCGATCACGCGCCGGCCAGCTCGACATCGGACAAGGGTGAACAGCCGTTTCGCGCAGTCATTGTGGGCGCGGCTTGGTATCCTGTGCGGGGATTCGGGAGCGTAGCGAAATGGAATGGGGCATGGTGCGGCGGCTGGTGACACTCGGCAAACGCCTGCGCAGGTCGGTCGTAGCTCTGACCTTCGATGCGCATGATTTCTCCGACCCGCTCCCCTGCCTCTGGTCGAAGGGCCTGAGCCGCCAGTGCGACTTCCGCGGGCCGGAAGGCTACTGGCAGGCGCCGACCGAGAGCGTCCAGAGCGAAAGCCTGTTCCGCGAGCATTATGCCGATGCCCACGGTCTGGTCTGGGTCCGGCTGAGCACCCAGTCGCGCGACGGCGTCGCGGCGGATCTGGATCATTTCGTTGCCGCCGCGCTGCCCTCCATCGCCAAGCCCTTCGTGCTGGTGACGTCCGATGGCGACGTTTCGGTGCCCTCCGAGCTTCGTCCGGAAACTGTCGCCGCGCTGCTCTCCTGTTCCTGGCTGGTCGCCTGGTACACGCAGAACCACGACGGCAGCGGCGCCCCGCGGCTCGCGCCATTGCCCATCGGGCTCGACCTGCACACGCCGCGGCCCTTCAGCAGCCCGCGCCGGCTGCTCGACGACCTGGCGCGCATCCGCTCGATGCGCCGCGAGGCGGGTGATCTGCCGCCCACGGTTCTGTGCGACATCGGTCTGAGCCTGGCCTCCGCGCCGCGCATCGCGCCGGTCAAGGCATTGCACGGCTGCAGGCATGTCGAGAGGGTTCGTCGCCGGGTGAGCCAGCGGGCGATATGGCAGCGTTATGCGAACCATCCCTTCGTGCTCAGCCACGGCGCTGTTCCAGTCGGCGACGAAGGACACCAGCGGGCGCAACGCCTTCGCCGCCGAACTGATGCGCCATCTGCCGGTGGACTCCTACGGCCGGTTCCTCAACAACAGCGCCATCCCGCAGCCGGATCGGGGCGCGGCGACCAAGATGGACCTACTCGGCGGCTACCGCTTCTGCCTCGCACTGGAGACCTCCGAGGAGGACTACGTCACCGAGACGTTCTTCCAGCCGCTTCGGCCGGCCTTCGCCGCGAAGATGGACCTGGCGTCCGAGGAAGTCTTCCTGCGGCTCGTCGCGCGCCGGTTGCACGCGAATTCCCGCCCGCAGGATGCCGGCGCCCCGCAACGGCCTTTCGGCTGGCTGGGCTATGCGCGCGCGTCTGCAACACCTGCGGTGCCGGTTGGCCGGCTGAACGCCCCGCGCATGGCCGCGACTCCGGCTCAGCGGGCGTCTGCGACCAGTTGGTGATACAGCGCCACATAGCGCTCGGCCATGCGTTGCGCGGTGAACAGCTGCCAGTAGCGGGCTTCGGCGCGCTGGCCCATCGCGGCGGCTTGCTGCGGATGGTTCCACAGGTACTGCATGGCGCTGCGCAACGCCTCGGCGTTGTCGGCCGGGACCACCAGGCCGGTCTCTTCGCCGATGTTGATGAAGGTGGTGCCGGTGCCGATCTCGCTGGAAATCATCGGCTTGCCATACATCGCGCCTTCCAGCAGCGAGATGCCGAACGCCTCCGAACGCAAATGCGAGGGAAACACCACGGCGTAACTCAGCTGCAGCAGCGCGGCCTTGTCGTTATCGGGCAGGTGGCCGAGGAAGCGGATGTTGAGCAGGCCGAGTTCGGCGGCCTGGGCGCGCAATTCCGCCTCGATCGGCCCGGCGCCGACGATGACGATCGGCAGGTCGGTGCCCCGGGCCGCCTCCAGCAGGATGTGCAGGCCCTTGTAGTAGCGGATCACGCCGACGAAGAGGAAGAACTTCGGGCCGATACGCTCGCGCCAGTAGCGCAGCTTTTCGGGTGAGGCCGCGGGATAGCTGGTCTTGTCCAGGCCGATGGGAATCACGCTGACCTTGTCCCGGTACTGCTCCAGCACATCGCTGGACGCCAGGTAGTTGGGCGAGGTGGCGACGATGTGATCGACGTCGGCGAGGAAGCGCCGCTCCAGCGGCCGGTACAGCTTGAGCAGGTTCTTCTGGCGGATGATGTCCGAGTGATAGGTGACCAGCGTCGGCTTGCGGGTGCGACTGAGGAAGTGCACCAGGTCCATGAACGGCCACGGAAAGTGGTAGTGGATCAGGTCGGCCTGCTTCGCCAGGCGGGCGAACAGCGGGAATGCGGACAGGGAGAAACCGGTGGCGGCGATCTGGAAGTCCAGCCTGGCCCGGTAGCCGTGGTAGCCGTTGATCTCCATCGGCCGTTCGACGCGCTGCTCGCCCAGCGACAGCACGTCGGTGGTCACCCCGAGGCCGGCCGCGCCGCGGGCGATCTGATCGATGACCTGTTCGATTCCACCGATGCTGTCGGGAAGGGAGGTCTTGTAGAAGTGCAGCACGCGCATGGTGAAGGTGCTTATTGGATGATGTTTCTGAAGGCGTCGAGGAAACGTGCCCGGGAGAACTCCGCAGCCCGCGCCTCGCAGGCGGCGCGCATGCTCAACGCCCGCTCGGCGGACATTCGTCCAAGCGCCTCGGCAATGGTATCCGCGCTCGGGTCCGCGGGCAGCAACAGGCCCGTGCGCTGGTCGACGACGCTTTCGCGCAGCCCGCCCTCGGCGACGCCGATCAGCGGTTTGCCCGCCGCCATGGCTTCGACCGCGGACATGCCGAAGTCCTCGTCCTGGGGCACGTAGAGCGCGGCGATGGCATTGCCCATGAGCTGCGCCAGGGCGGCGTCGTCGAGCCAGCCGGCGAAGCGGATGTTCGGCGCGCCGTTCGCCAGCACCTTCAGGGCCTCGAGCTGCGAGCCGCCGGAGGCGACCACCAGCTGTTTGTCCGGCATGCCGAGAAAGGCGCGGACGATGCGGTCGACCCGCTTGTTGGGTTCCAGGCGCCCCAGCGACAGATAGTAGCCCTGCTGGCCGAGGAAGCGAAACCCGGTGGTATCGATGGGCGGGTAGACGACCTCGGCGGCGATCCCGGTGTGTTCGAGCAGGCGCTCGCGGACATGCAGCGAGTTGGTCAGCACACGGTCCATGCGCTGCAGCGCGAGCAGGTAGGCGTGGCGATAGCGTTCGATGGCCAGCCGCAGCGCCGGCCTGGCCAGCGCCGGAGCACGCGCCAGGTAGCGCTCGCGCTGGTCGAAGGCGAAACGCGGCGGCGTGTGGCAATAGTAGAGGCGCCGCCCGCTCGGCTGTTCGAGCGCCGCAAGCGGGGCATAGAGCCCGCTGTAGATCACCTGCCGCGCCTCACGCAGGTACGCGGGCGGCCGGGAGAACGCGGCCAGCGCCCGGGGGATGCGCGGGAGCATGCGCAGGGGCGCGGCGCCGATCACCTGGGGCTCTACGGCGTCGCAATCCCCGGATTCGCGGAACGCCGGGTAAACCCCCGATACGCCGAGGGCGAAGCCGGGCAGCCCGTTGGCCAGGGCGATGACCAGTCGCTCGGCGCCGCCGTTCACCTGTAGGTAGTCGTGCAGGACCCAGTGCGAGGAAGGTACGTTCATGGTTGCCCCGCATCCGACAGGTTCAGCCGTTCCAGCAACTGCCGGGTGACCGCGCCGGCCTCGTAGCGTTCGACGACCTTGGCGTGACCGGCTTCGCCCAGGCGCCGGCACAGCTCCGGCGAGGAAGCCAGGCGCAGCAGCGCCTCGGCGAGCGCCTGGGTGTCGCCCTCCGGCACCAGCAGGCCGTCGACCTCGTGCTCGATCAGCTGCGCGGGCGCGCCGGTGGCGTAGGCGATTACCGGTTTGCGCCGCGACCAGGCCTCTATGACGGTTCTACCGAAGGTCTCCGGCCCGCCGGAATGCGACACCGAGGCCACCACCACGGCGCGGCAGCTGCGCAGCAGGACGGAGGGGTCAGCCACGTAGTCGCCGAGCCGGTAGCTGGCGCCGATGCCGAGTCGCTCGATCAACTGCCGCAAGCGCTGTTGAAGCGCCGGGTCATCCTGCGGTCCGCAGGACAACAGGGCCAGTGGCTGCTGGCGCTCGTGCAGGTGATGCAGCGCCAGGGCCAGATCGGTATGGCCCTTCCAGGGATTGAGCGTGGCCAGATGCAGGATCGGACCTTCGTAGGAAACCGCCTCGTCGGCGATTTCCACCATGTCCGGCACCACCGACCAGGGCGAGGGGCCGAAGGGCGCCGTGTACGCGGGGCTCAGGTAGCCCTGGCGCTGCATCACCACGCTGTTCGGTAGCAGAATCGGCGCGCCGGGCAGGCGGGTGAAGATGAAATCCAGGTCCTGCCAGAGGTAGTCGCGCACGTAGAGATGGCAGCGTCGGGCCAGCGGGCGGACGAACCGCGCGGCCATGGCGGCGATGAGCGCCGAACGCTGGGTGTTCAGCAGGATCGCGTCGGGGCGATGGCGCAGGAACGCGAGCAGCAGCTGCAGCGCCGCGATTCGCCGGCCGGCGGTGTTCTGGCTGGTGCGCACATGAATCAGGCGCGCATTGGCCGGCAATGCTCCCGGCTGTAGCAGGCGCTCCCGGTGCGCGTTGCTCTGGGCAAAGATCACCACCCGCAGGTCCGCTGGCAAATGACGCAGGACGATCTCGATGCTGCGCTCGGCGCCGCCGTAGCCCTGCTCGATGGAGAGGATGAACAGGGTTTTCATGGCCGCGCGTACTGCTGTCGGCAGAGCGCCCAGCCGGCGTTCGCGATGCGTTCGGCAAGCTCGCGCCGGGTCGCCAGGGCGACGATTGATGCGGCGAATTCCTCGGCGCCGTGGGCCGCCAGGTAGTGCTCGCCGGACGTCACCGCGAGGCCGCGCACGCCTTGCCGGGTGGAAATCACCGGGCGGCGGTGGGCGAAACCTTCGAGCGTCTTGAGCTTGGTCCCGCCGCCGGCGAACAGCGGGACCAGGACGATGTGGCTGCGCGCATAGCTGTCGTCGAGGTCGCCGACTTCGGCGGTGAACTCCACCTGCGGCGTGTCGCGCAGCAGCGCTTGCAGCGCCGTGGAGGCATGCCGGCCGATGATGCGTAGGCGCCAGGGCGACGTCAGCGTCGTCGACAGGCGGGGAATCAGGCGCGTCAGCAGGAAGCGCACGGCTTCTTCGTTGGGCGGGTAGTTCAGTGTGCCGACGAACAGCAGGCCAAGTGGCCCGTCGCAGGGGAGACCGGCAGGCGTCGCCGGCAGGGCGATCCGGTTGGGCCGGCAGGCGATGGACAGGCCGGGACGCGCCGGCAAGTGCCGCGCATCGTCGCTCGCGGCCAGGTAGAGGGTTCGGTACTGCCGCGCGATGTCGCGCTCGACCAGGCGGTACTGGATCGCCGTGGACAGCCCGCGCAGCGCGTCGCGGTACTGCCCCATGCGCCAGGAGGCCAGCGCCACGCTGGTTCGCGTGCGGGACTCCAGATCGTCCAGGTCGAGTGCGCAGTCGGCGTGCGGATAGCGCGCGGCCAGTGCTGTCCCGAGGTCTTGCAGGTAAAGCCGGAACACCACGATGCGCTGCACCGTCTCGCCGGCGAGGCGGGCTTCCAGCGCCTCCAGCGTCGATGTCGACGTCCACTGCTGCCAGTCGCTGACGAAGCGACGGGAACACAGGGCGAGCAGCGGCAGCGACAGGCCTGCCAGGCGGCGATAGCGGCGCGTCGTGCTGACCCCGTCCGCCAGCGGCCAGAGCGCTTCGGCGGGGTAGTCCGCGGGCAACGTCGGCCAGCTGTCGCGGTCACCGGCGACCAGCAGGTGCACCCGGTGGTCGCGGCTCAGCGTCTGCAGCCAGTCCCAGGCGCGCAGCGCGCGGCCCGAGCCGCCCGGCAAGGGCAGGACTGGCGTGACGAACAGGGCAACCGGTCTGGATGTCATTCGGCGTTCGCCGCCAGGTCTTCGAGCACGCCGTTCTGCAGGCGCACGGTGCGGTCGGCGAAGCGCAGGTTGCTGCTGCGGTGGGTGATGTAGACCACGCTCATCGCCGGGCAATCGCGGCGCAGCCGGGACAGCAGGCGGGTTTCGCTGGCTTCGTCGAGGCCGGAAGTGGCCTCGTCGAGCAGCAGCAGGTCCGGCCGCCTGTACAGCGCCCGCGCCAGCGCCAGCCGCTGGCGTTCCCCGCCGGAAAGACGCGCGCCGTCGGCGCCGGCCGCGGCGTGGCGACCGCCGGCGAGGCGGGCGACGACCTCCTCCAGCCCGGCCTGGCGCAGCGCGGTATCGACCCGCTCGCCGTCACCGTCGTCGAAGCCGAACACCACGTTCTGCTCGATGCTGTCATCCAGCAGGGCCACGTGCTGCGGGATATAGGCGATGGTGGGTGACGAGCCTTCGGGCCAGGCGTGGCGGACATTGCCCGACTGCGGCTGGTGAATGCCGCAGAGCAGCTCCATCAGCGTGCTCTTGCCGGTGCCGGACGGGCCGACGATGGCGACCCAGGACGGATGCGCGATGTGCAGCGTCGCCTCGTCGAGCACCGTCGGCAGCTGGGGGCCGTGGCGGAAGGTCACCCGCTCGAGGGTGAACATCGGGGTGTCTGCGGCCTGCGCCGTGATGCCCACACGCTGGGTGTAGCCGGCGGCGGCGCGTTCCAGCTCGCCAAGGACCAGTTCGATGTTGTACACCGCGCCGAACAGCGCGGTGCGCGTGCCCAGCACGCTCATCATCGCGGGCAGCAGCGCCCGCGCCACCACGGCGTAGAAGATCAGTTGCGGCAGCAGCAGGTTCAGCGGTCGCCCCATCAGCATCCACAGCGAGACCACCAGCAGGAGGATGCCCAGCACGGCGAAGTCCAGCACCAGTCGCGGCAGCGTCGGGAAGACGGTCAGCCTGACGTTGGCGGCGGCCAGGGCCTTGAGCGAATGGTCGATGTGGCGCAGGAAAAAGGGCTCGAGGTGGTATACGCGAATCTCGCGGAACGAGGCGAAGGCCTCGGCCATGCTGGTGTTCCAGCGCTGCAACGCGGCCTCGCGCGCGTGCGAAGCCTGCTTCTGGCCCCTGCTCAGCAGCCGGTGGGTCAGGGTATTGAGCAGCAGGAATCCCAGGGCCAGCAGGACGGACGCCAGCGGGTACTGCCAGAGCATCAGCGCGGAGAGGAACACCAGCATCAAACTGGAGGAGATCATCGTCACGCATTGCTGGCTGACGTAGGCGGCATCCACCGCCGTGGCCGCGCAGCGGCGGAAGTAATGGGTTCGGCTCTCGCTGCGAAAGCCCATCCAGTCCAGATGCAGGTAGCCCTCCAGCAGGCGGCTGACGGTGTAGCGCTGAACCTGCTGGTTGAAGCGCGCACCGCGCCAGGCCAGCCCGGCCTGGACCATCAGCTTCACGCAGATCAGCAGGAACAGGCCAAGGCTGAGGGTCGGGATGACCGACCAGCCGAGCCGCTGCAGCGTCGATTCGATCAGTACCGGACACTGCTCGTTGAGGCAGGCGACGTAGGGGATGACGGTGGCGGCGACGAGCATTTCCAGCGCCGACAGCCCGCAGGCCCAGATCGACACCCAGTACAGCTGGCGCTTGTGCGCCGGCGACAGGAAACGTGACAGCGCGGCGCCGAACTGGCGCAGCTTCCCCCAGTTGTCGTCGAAGTCCTGGCGGGCAGTCATCGCGAGTTCAGCCAGGATCGGACGCTGTGCCGGGGATGGCTCAGCAGGGTCATCGCGCGTTGCCGCTGGTAGGCCAGCAGGCTGGGCCTGGCGTCCGCCGGCAGGAAACGCCGGGCATTGCGCGCGTAGGTGGTGTCGGCGAAGGCGACGTAGTCGACCGTCAACAGTGCGGCATGGAAATGGCTGAAGTCCAGGCGCGACTCGTCGAACCACAGGTGATTCCACAGGTGCAGGCTGCGGGCCTCGTCCGGCAGCGTCACGTTTCGCAGCAGCAGGTCTTCGATGCCCTTTGGGGTCCAGTCCAGCGAATAGAAGGAAGTGGGCGGCTGGATATCCAGCAGGTCGGGGAAGCGCTTGCTGAGGCGGTACGGCAACAGCGTGGAGTGATTGCTCCAGCTGCCGTCGAACGCCTCGGTCATCGCGTCGAGCCAGTGCCGGCAGAATTCGGCACCGGGCGCCGAGGCGATCCAGGCGTTGCACAGCGAGCGGTCGTCCTCGGCGCCGGCGGGGGCCTTTTCCTCGCCGAGGATGAATTGCCGCGAATGCCAGTCCGTCGGCAAGGGGCGCAGGAACAGGCTGTCGATGTCGGCGTAGATGCCGCCTTCTTCCAGCAGTATCCGCAGTCGCGCGAAATCGGCCAGGTGGGCATAGCGGAACGCCGCCACCGTGGGGTCGTCGTAGCGGTAGTCGGCGACGAAGCGCTCGGGGTCGATGCGCCGCAGGCGCAGCCGCGGCTTGATTCGCTCCCACCATTCGCCGTGTGGCTCATTGTGATAGTGGAAGTGCACCTCGTCGGGCTGGTTCACCTCCAGGCACGAGGCCAGGCAGAGGTAGTACATCAGGTGGAACGGCTCGGTCTGTTCGCGCAGGCCGAAGACGAAATGGAAGACGTTGGGGATCGGGCTGGTCATGCGAGGGCCTTGAGGAGGGCCGCGATCACGGCATCCGGGGAAAAATCGCGGGCGATGCTCGCCGCCTGCTGCGCCGCGCGCTGGCGAGCCGCGACGGGCGCCTCGAAGATCGTCCGCAGCTGGCGCGCGGCCTGCTCCACCGAGGGTTCGGCCCAAAGGTCGGACGGCTTGTAGCTGGCGGACCAGGTCGGTTCGTGGACGGGCACCAGGGTGTAGTCGATCAGCGCGCTGAGTGCGGGGTCGAGATAGTCCAGCTGCCCGCCATAGCCGGTGATCACCACCGGCTTGCCCAGCCGCGCGGCCTCGAAGGCACCCAGGCCCCAGCCTTCGGTACGCGTGAGCGAAACGAAGCAGTCGCCCATCTCGTGCAGTGCGAGCATTTCCTCGTCGCTCAGGGACTCCTCCGCGATCACCGCAACGGGCGCGGGATTGGCGAAGCGGCGTGCCAGCCGCGCGACGCTGCGCACCGGCGACGGATGCCGAAGGCGAAAGCCATTGCGCCAGTGGCGATGCCACTGGGTGATGTCGTTGCGACTGGTCTTCACGATCATCAACACCGGATCGCTGGCGTCGAAGGCCTTCCAGTAGGCCTCCAGTGCCAGGTAGGGCGCCTTGCGGTTGGACCAGTAGCCGACGGTGTAGAACACGAAGCGCTGCCGGTCGTCCCGCGGCAGGCGTGCCCGCAGCGCGGCGCGCGCCGCGGGGGCGGCTTCGGCGAGGCTCTCGAACTGGGGCAGGTGGGGCACCACGTGGATCGGCACGTTCACACCGGCGCGGCGAAACACCTCGACGTTCCACTGGCAAGGCACCAGCACCGCGTCCAGCTGGTTGAGAATCTCTGGCCAGTGCGTCGGCAGGTTTTCCAGCTCCCACACCGTGTAGCCGAGGATGCGTCGCCCGGCCTGGCGCTCCTGTTCGATCAGCGTGGGGAAATACTCCGGCACGGTGTGGATCAGCACGGTGTCGTAGTCGATCGGCCGGTTGCACACGCCGTTCAGCTTGGTTTCCGGCCAGTCGGTGACCGGCTGCAATTGATAGCGATCCGCGCCGGGCAGCATCGGTGCCCACGTCAGCTCGACGCCGGCATCCACAAGCGCGCGGACATAGGCCTTCGCCGCGACCGCGTAACCGGTGGTGTCACCCCAGGAAATGTACTTCAGCCCACGCATGTCATTTGCGCCAGGATGCCAGGTGGAAAGCGGTAAAGCCGCGCAGCATGCCGAGGATCCGCGCGGCGAAGGCCGCGCTTCTCCAGGCGTCCAGCGTGAACAGCTGGATGAACGAGGAAACCAGCGTACGCATGCCCCAGTTGAGCATATGAGGCTGGGGATTCTTCGCGATCAGCGCGCCATCGCCTATGGCATAGCTGTGGAAACGACCCACGGCCCAGGCATTCCAGGGCGGCATCTTGCTCGGGTGCTGCATCTTGATCCGCGGGCTGTAGCAGGCTTTCAGGCCATCCATGTGGTCGAACAGCCGGTTCATCAGGTCGATGCCTTCGGCTGCTGGGAAGGGGGCGCCGGGGCCGAAGCGCTCATCGAAGCCGTCGGCCCGCAGGAACAGCTCGCGGCGCACGAAGAGCGTGGCTTCCGTCAGGCAGCTGAACATTGTGCGGCGGGTGAACTCGGTCGGCTCCTGCTTCCAGCGCAGCACGTTGGGCGCGCCGGTTTCGTCGATGGTCTGGCCGGTGATCACCTGGGTCAGCGGGTCGTTGGAGAGTCGTTGCACTTCGCCCAGGGCATCCGAGAGCAACTGGCAGTCGTCGTCCGGAAAACCCAGCCAGATTCCCCGCGCCAGGCGCGCACCGAGGTTGCGGGCACGGGTGGCGCTGCGGAAGTCGACCTGCTCATGGCGGATATCGAGAAGCCCGGCGAAACGGGCGATCACCTCGACCAGGCGATCGTCGCCATTCTGGTCGACCACGATCACCTCGAGCGTTGGCGCATTCTCCTGTTTCACCAGGCTCGCCAGGCAAGGCTCCAACTCGCCGTCGTCGTGCAGCGTGGCGATGACCAGCGAACAGTGTGGGGCAGAGGGCTGGCGCGCGACGTCGTCGGGGGAACGCTGCATGGTTTCTCGGTTCTATCGGCAAGGCGGCTTTTTCAGCGGAACGCGCGGCAGGCCGGCTGTTCTGTCGATCGGTCGGATGATCGTATTTTCCATACAGGCATGTCTTCTCCTCGCGCCGAGCGGTTCATGGCGTGGGAGCTCTTTCTTCGGGAGGCGACGCGAGCAGGTGCGCCCAGGCGCCGCGGGAGAATGCCTTGACGCGTGGCTATTTACCAGTCCAGAAGGGGATTTTCTCGTATCGATAGCGTTACGAGGGACTAAAACCCGTGAAACCGCTCCGTTTTGGTCTTTCAGATCGATCTTCTGTTTGCGCCTAAGCTATACCCGTTCAGGCCTCTCATCCGCGCAGGCAGGGTAGGTACGAAAGGCGGTGGGCACCATCATGGACGGCGCGTCTCGTGGCGGGCCTGGTACGAAACGGTCGAAGGCTCGCCGCCGTGCGGGTAGTCCAGTGGTCTGAAGCCGCCTGGTTACGGGAAGCAACACTGGCGCCGCCGAATGAAATCGTTACTATCCCGCGAGCAAGAATAATCGAGAGATTTCTTAGTGAACATGCTGACGCAACGTGGAACTGCGGACTCCTCTTATCACCTCGACCTCTTCGATTATCTGCGGCTTCTGTTGCATCGCTGGAGGTGGGTAGCCGGGCCGACGCTGGCCGCCCTGGCCTGCGCGGGGCTTTACCTGCTCCTCACTGCGCCGGTCTACCAGGCGAGAACCACGTTGTTGCCGCCGACGCCGGCGTCGATTGCCGGGTATAACCAGGACAACGGTCGGGCGGGACTGCCGGTCTGGGATTCGGACGCAGTCTACAGTGCGTTTCAGAAGTATCTGTTCAGCGACAGCCTGCGACTCAGCTTCTTCAGGGAAACGGTTTTGCCGGGCCTGAGCGAAGAGCAGCGCCGGAGGCCCGAGGGCGCCTTGCGCCGTGCGTTCGACACGCAGCTCCAGGTGTTGGCCCCGGACAGGCTCAAGCCTTATATCCTCCAGGTCGACGTATTGTCCGAGCAGCCTCAGCAGGCCGCCGACTGGGCCAACGCGTACGTGCGCAGCGCCGAGCGTCTGGCGGACCAGGAGATCCGCGAGACAGTCGAGGCGTCGATCCATCAGCGCGGCGCCCAGTTGCAGCGCCAGATCGATCTGTTGAGAGAAACGGCGCTGAAGCGGCGCAAGGACCGCATCGCGGCGCTGAAGGAGGCGCTGCAGATTGCCCGTAGCGTCGGTCTTGACTCCCCGCAGGCGAGCTCCATGCGGGTTGCTGCCCAGGACAACCTTGCCTCGTTCATCGACGGCAGCCTGCTGTATCTGCGCGGCTCCAAGGCAATCAGCGAAGAAATCGCGTTGCTGGAGGCTCGCGAGTCCGATGATCCTTTCATCGAGTCGCTGCGGGATCTGGAAGAGCAGAAAGCGTTCCTCGGCGGTATCCGAATGCCCGACACCATGCGGGCGGTACAGGTCGATCAGTTGGCGCTGCCGCCAGACGCCCCGGTGAAGCCACGCGCGGTTCTCGTACTGCTGGCCGCCTTGCTGATCGGACTGATCGCCGGGACGCTGCTGGCCTCGGTGCTCGGTGCGGCGACCATGCGAAAGGGCGAGGCGCGCTGAGCATGACGCAGCAGGCGCCACTGGTCACGCTGGTCACGCCTACCTACAACCAGGCGCGCTACCTACAGAAATCACTGGACAGCGTGCTGGAGCAGACCTATCCGAACATCGAGTACATCGTCATCAACGACGGTTCCAGCGACGATACCGAGTCGGTGCTGAGCCGCTACGATGGTCGCGTGAACTGGTCGACCCAGGCCAACCAAGGACAGGCCGCCACGCTGAACGCGGGGTGGAAGGTGGCACAGGGCAAGTACATCGGTTACCTGAGTTCGGACGATCTGCTCGCTCCGGACGCGGTGGCGCGGCTCGTCGCTGTGCTTGAACAGGATCCGTCGGTGGTCTGTGTCTATCCGGACTGCGACCTCATCGACGAGCATGGCGTGGTAGTCAAGCGTGGTCTCTGCAACGGGTTCGATCTCGAAGAGTTGGTGGTCCGGCAGGAGTGCCACATCGGTCCCGGAGCATTGTTCAGGGCCGACGGCTTTCGCCGCGTGGGCGGCTGGAAAACCTATCTGCATCTGGCGCCGGACCGTGAGTTCTGGATGCGCCTGGCGGGCGAAGGAAGCATCCGTTTTCTGCCCGAGTCACTTGCCGGCTACCGCCTGCATGCGCAGTCCATTTCCTATCAATCGACTTCCGACGAGCAATCCAAGGAATACCTTCAGGTGCTGGATGAGTACTTCGCCGGAAACGTCGCGCCGAGCATCCTCGCACGCAAGCAGGAAGCCTATGCGTTCGCCTATTTCCTCATGGCGCGCAATGCCATGCGTAGCGGCCGCCCCCTGCGTGGTGGCCGCTATTTCGTCGAAGCCTGTTCGCGGCATCGCGGCTTCATGCATCCGCGATACCTGCTGCAGTTGGTGCGCAATACGCTGAGCAAGCCGGTCCGGGTGGCGATGGCACGTGTGCGAGCGAGGCGGCTGCGTGCTGACTGATCGCGTCCGGCTCATGCGATGGCTTTTCCCGCTGTTTTACTTCCAGGCATACCTGGGGCTGAGCGTGTTGCTGTTCTTCTTTGGTCCATGGCCTTGGCCGGTGCAGGAGCCGGAGTCGCTGCTGGTGTTCCTGCTGGCCTCCCAGGCATGCTTTCTCGTGGGCTATCTTGCCGCCGCCTGCGTGCCCTTCCCCAAAGGGGCCGTGCTGGACGAGGCGAAGGTGCGTCGCTTCTTCGATTTTTGCCTGGTGGTTAGCCTGGTCCTCGCGATCCCAACCAGCCTGGCCCGCGCGGGCAGCGCGGTGCCGGACATCCTGTTCGGCCTCAGCGATCCGGGACAGGCCTACGTGGATAACTACTATCGCCTGCTCGACGGCAACTCCTACGTATGGGCGGAGTATCTGCGGATTCTCCTGGCCGTCCCCGTTACCTCGACCTTTCCGCTTCTGGTCTATCTCTGGGGCGGTCTGGGCTGGGTACGGCGCTTATTGGGTATTGTCGCTGTCGTTTTCCACATGTGCGTATACATGGCGATCGGCACCAACAAGGGGATCGCGGACGTCGTCATCACCCTGCCGCTGCTGCTGGTGTTGGCGAGTTGGTCCGGCGGAATTCGCCTGCAGGTGTTCCGCCCCCGTTACTTGCTGCTGTTCGTCCTGGCGTTCGCGCTGTTCCTAGGATTCTTTTCGGCGGGCCAGGTCGGACGGACGGGCGGGGTCGGGGAGGCGGGACTACTGCCGGCGGGGCAGGTGATGGTCCAGGCCGATCGCCGCGATGGTGAATATGCGCAAGTTCTGCCGCCTGCGTTGATGGTTACCTATGAATCGCTGACGCGCTACATGGGGCAGGGTTACTACGCCTTCGCCGTCGGCATGGACCTGGACTCGCCGAGCACATTTGGCTTCGGCAATTCCATGTTCCTGAATCGAAACATGGACGCATTGCTGGGCACCCACTACTTCACCGAGAATTCCCTGCCCAGCGTCCTGGAACAACGCAAGGGTTGGAGCATGATGATGCTCTGGCACTCGCTCTACACATGGTTGGTGTCGGATTTCGGCCTGGGCGGGACGCTTTTCCTGATGGGATTTTTCGGCTTCCTGCTGTCGCTGGGCTGGCGCCGTTGCCTCGACCGGCAGGGCGTCCTCTGGCTGACGATGGCGTACATGATGTTGATCCTGTTCTATTACACCCCAGCCAACAACCAGCTGTTCCAGATCGGAGAGACCACTTCCGCTTTCGTCATGGTGCTGCTCTGGCTGATGCTTTCCGGAGAACGGATCTTCTATCAGCGCAAGGGGTGATCGAGCCGCTGCCTGAGCCAGGCACGCCATGCATTCCTGGCACGCAAGCGCGGCAGGCCGAAGAGGCCGTTGGCCAGAAGTTTGAGGTTGCGGTAGCGGGTCGGCCAGGCCGGCCAACAGCGCGACGCTTCGGCAAGCGCGGTCGCAGCCTTGCGCCAGCGGCCTGCCAGCAAATGCAGGCGCGCCGTCAGCACCTGGGTGTTGGCGCGGGCGCGGAATTGCTGCCGAGCCAGACTGTCCGGTACATCATCGCGGGAGAAAAAGCGTTGCACGGCGATGGCGTACTCCCCCGCACGCTGTTCATCAGGCGCGCGAAAGGTCTGCGATTGTTCGTGTACGCGGAAAGCCGCGAGGGTTTCCGGATAGTGATGCACCGTACCGCACAGGCCCACGCGCAGCAGGAAATCCCAGTCGGGAATCAACCGCAGACGCACGTCCCATCCGCCGATTCGTTCCAGCACGCAGCGTCGTAGCAGGGCGCCGGGGCCAACCGGACAGAAGCCGTTGATCACCACCTCGTAGTGGTCGAACGGCGGTGCGATGACTTGCTTGAGTCGCCGACCCTCATGATCGATCAGCCAGTAGTCGGGATACACCAGCATTCGCTGTTCGTCTTCGAGCAGCGCGGCGACCAACTTGCCGATAGCGCTGGGTTCAAGGCGGTCATCGGCGCTCAGGTACCCCAGGATGTCGCCGGAGGCATGCCCCCAGCCGCGGTTGAGGCTGGCGGACTGGCCCTGATTGCTCTGTTGCAGCAACACGATCTTGCCGGTATAGCCCGCAAGAATGGAGGCTGTACGGTCGGTCGAGCCGTCGTTGACGACGATGACCTCAAGGTTGCCATAGTCCTGGGCAAGCAGGCTGTCCAGCGTGTCGGCGAGGTAATGCTCTGCGTTGTAGGCAGGTACAACCAGGCTTACGCGTGGGCTCATAGCAATCTCTTCAGGGTTCGCAGGGGGTGTAGCATCCCTTGCAGCGAGGCGACTGTCACTAGTCCCAGGCGCATTCTGACGCAGACACACATGGCCAGGCTCTGAAGACCCAAGGCAATGGCGACGCCGAGGGCGACGCCGCTGGCGCCGAGCCAAGTACCCAGCAAGAGCGCCAGTGGGATCAACAACGCACCGCTCAACCCGGTGATCCACAACATGTCGCGCTGGCGTCCGGTCATCATCAGGGTGTAGCCGGCCGAGCCGCAGAGCACGTTGACGCACTGCCCGGCGCCGAGGATCAGCAGAACCCCGTGAGCACCGCGATAGCTGGCGCCGAAGAACAGCTCGAGCAGCAGCGGGCCGGCGACAGCGAACAGGATCAGCGCCAAGATGGCTGGCAATGCCGCGAGTGCGGCCGAGTCGCGCAGAAGGCTCTGCAAACGGGCATGCTGGCCGAGCGCGTGCTGTTCGCTGATCATCGGGACCAGGGCCGAATTGAGCACCAGCAGGGGCAGGGTGAGCAGTTGGGTCAATCGAGAGGCGGCTCCGTACAGGGCAACGTCGGTACTGTCGGCCAAATGGTTGAGAATCCACAGATCGGCCTGGGTCAGCACGACCAGAAGCAGATTGGTACCCCACAGGGGCAGCGATAGCGCCAGCAATGTCCGCCAGCCCGGCGTCTGTGGCGCAGGCAGTCGACGCAAAGCACGGCGCAGTGCCATCGAGCAGATGAGAACCGCCAGAAGCGTTGCTCCGGCTACCAGTATGACGGTCTGCCGTAGTGTTGGAGTGCCATACAGCGCGGCGATGCCGAGCGCCGTTAGGTACAGCAAGCTGGAGCAAAGGCCTCCATACACCGAGGCGCGGAGTATGTCCTGCAGACCGCGAAAGGTTTCCGCAAGGGCTGACTGCAGCGCCAGGCCTATTGTCCAGATGATCAGGAGGATCGGCAGGAGCACGTCCGGTGGGAATTTCAGGAATGCCGCCAGTTGCCTGCTCACCGGCGGTAGCAACAACACGGTCGCATAGACCAGCGCGGCGAAGGCTAGCAGCTTCAGGGCCATCCATATGGCGCCCTTGGCCCGTGCTGGCCTGCCCAGGGCCATCGCTTCGGATACCAGTCGCACGACACTCAGATTCACGCCGCAACCGATCACGATGGCACTGATGGAGCAGAAGCTGAACAGGATGAAGTAGTTGCCCGCCGCGGCGGGCTCCAGCGTGCGGGTGATGAGTGTGGTGACGAGCAGCCCCGAGAAGGCTGCGAGCAGGCGCACCGCGAGGGAAATGGCGCTATTGCGTGCCAGGCTGGAAGATTTGCCTGCGGCAACCGGAGGGGTGGTGGAGTTCATGTCGGCACCGTTTCGCCCTTGAGCATCCCCAGCAGCGAGGCGCCCGCGGCAAGGTTGGACTGCGCTGTGCTCGGCACCATGAGTGCAAACTCCGAATTCACGCCGACCCGGCTTCCAGGCTCGTTGGAGCCGAAGACCATCACGGCGATCATGGGATCAGTCCGATTCGTCCAGATCGTTGTTCAGGGCCAACGGTTTCATCCGCCGGGCGATGACCGGTGATGGCAACCTCCTTCAGCGTCTTGGAAAGCGCCAGGGCGCTAGCCGGATAGGCCGCTTTGTCCGGTTTTCCGGTGCCCCTGATCTTGGTGTGCGCCGCTTGCGTGACGTCGGGCACGCAGCAAGCAACCCGCTCGGGCGTCGCGACATGAAAGGCGTTGACGATATCGCGCGTCGCGCTCTGAAGGATGGCGGAATGGCGCGCATCGCGTCGGTGGATCTTCGACTTGGGATGCGCATGGCGCGGCAGCAGCACATCAGGCTGGCTCTTTTCGTCGCGACCAAGGGTGTGGATTCCCTTCGGGGCGCTGCGAAGAAAACCGCCGAAAGCGGCGTTGCCGAAAGGCCCCGTTCCTTCGGAGATCAGCAAACATCTGTCTTTCAGCATTCCCGCTCTCTTCGGTGTTTCCGTCACGCAGATGTTACGGAAATTCCTGAGTAGGCGCGCAGACAACGCTGGGCCACCTCGCGCCAGGTGTAGTCCTGCAGAACGAGCTGCTTGAGTCGCTGGCCTTGGACGGGCAACAGGTCCCGCTGTGACAGCATCTGGCGCATACCTTCGGCAATTGCAGGCGCTTCGACCGGAACGATCCGGCCTCCGGCGATTCTTTCTACTTCGTCGAAGCCGCATTGGTCGGTGAGCAACACCGGTGTACCCACCAGGCCTGCTTCCAGCGCGACGATGGACATTGCTTCCTTCCGGGAGGGTATCACTAGGAAATCCGCCGCGCGCAGCAACGGGTATTTGCTGTCTGGCTGCAAGTGTCCGGGGAACTCGACGTTGCTGGCGATTCCCAGCTGCTGTGCCATGGCTTCGAGTGTTGCTCGTTCACCGAAATCCGGGCCCGCCACCACCAAGCGTGCGGTCGGATAGTCTTGCTTGACCTGGGCGAATGCTGCCAGCAACAGGTCAGGCCCTTTTATCGGCGCAAGGCGCCCGAGAAACGCGATCAAGGGTGATTCAGCGCTCCCCGGCTCCCAGCGAGGCGGCGAACGATCCCCCTCCTGATCCTGCTCGTGAACCCCATTGGGAATCAGCAGCGGCGCGTCGCAAGGAATGCCGTAGGGTGGGTAGTCCTTGCGCTCTGCGTCGGTCACCACCATGCAGCGTTCGGCGTTGCGGACCAGCTGGTAACCGATTACGGCGTTGTAAAGTTTCTTCAGCAGGCGCGACCGGCCCGCAACCGGTAGCGAGCCGGCCGGACAATAGAAATAGGGTATGTCGTGGCGCTTCGCGAGCCAGCCGACGAGCCCTGCGAGCCAACTCCAGTGTCCGGTGATCTGTACCACATCGGCCCGTGCTATCCAGTCGCTGATGCGTGCCGGAGAGGCCAGTGGCAGGTAGAAGCGGCGGCCCAGGTTACTCAGCAGCAGGCACTCGAATTCGGCCAGTTCGGCGCGCCGTTCAGCGGTAAGTCCAACCGTGGTGCTCAGCAGCATGACGGTGTGCCCAAGATCTTGCAGCGCCCTGGCCAACTGAAAGGTTCGCTCGGCCGTGCCGCCTCCCAGGGTGGTGTCGATGGAGTCACAGACCAGCAGTATCCTCATGAATTTCCCTTCCGCTGCAACGCGTACCATCGACCGTATTCCCTCACGGCCTGTTCGAAATCTTTCTTTGGCGCGAATCCGAGGCTGGCTAGCCGGGTCCCAATGATCTGCAGACGTGGGTCGTCCTGGGAACGCCGCGAGAGGCGCAGCAGGGCATGAAGCACCGAAGAGGGAATGCTCAGGGTAGAGCGCAGCTTCGGTGCATCCATCGATGCGGCGAGGAGTTCGTCGACGCGCTGGTAGTGATTCGACGGATGTGCATCCTCTGCGACGATGAAAACCTGACCCAGCAGCGGCTTTGGATGGAAAGCCAGCAGTTCTACCGCCTGGACGACTGTTTCGACGGGCACCAGATGCATGTTTCTGTTGCCGTAAACGAAGCGCAGCACGGCGCGGGTCCATAGAGGCCAGTCCAGCATGCGTCGCGCCAGTTGCTCGAGATTCCTGGAGTCAGGACCGAACACCGCGGTTGGTCGCAGGATCGCCAGGTCGACCCGAGAACCCAGGGTGGCCGCTAGCTCCTGCTCCACCACCAGCTTGCTTTTCTCGTATCGGGACAACGGATTGGGCGGCGTATCTTCATTGGCTTCGCTGCGGTCGGAGCGACCCAACACCATCGCGGTGCTGACATGTATCAGCCGCCGAACGCCGTTTTCGATGCAGGCCGAGGCGAGCTGACGAGCATGATCGTGCGGAGATTCTTCGGCGGCGGTTGACCATGCGAGGTTGATCAGGACATCGGTGCCGGTGAGAAATGCCTGCAGCGAGTCGGGGGTGTTCAGGTTGCCAATGTAATGGCGGGTCCCATCCGCAGAGGGAGCAGATGTCGCCGAGCGACACAGTTGCCGAATCTCGCATGGCAGCGGGAGAAGCGAATCCAGCAGGTGACGGCCGATGAAACCCGACGCGCCGATGAGGCCAATTGTCAGTGGCTGCTGGGAGGTCGGTCTGTTAATCACCAGTGGACCCACCCCTTGCCTGATGGTCTCCATGAAGACAGCAGGGCGTGGCAATCAATGCGTACGAGCATGCCTCTGCGGTCGGACCACCATGGCAGATACGGAATCCATTCATACATCCCTGCTTCCATGTTTTTTATTATGGTCTTCAAGCCGCTAAATACCTGCCTGCGTTTGCATATCTAGACATCTGGCATTTCAGGTCGATGCGTTTGATCGGAGTGGCGCCGATTAGTTGCGGTCTTCCTGGCTCCCATCAACCAGGGGCCCGGCGAGTCTGGGGTCGGTTTGGCTTTTCACACGCATCCGTGCTTTCGATACAACCCGTTCTCGTTCCAGGCATCGGAGCGCTTGTATGTATCAAGCTTCCGATTATTTGGATATTTGTTTCTAATTATTAATGTCTGTAGGCAATAAAAAAGCCGGCTTGTGGCCGGCTTTTCGGAGAGGGCAGCAGCTTACTTTTGGTAAGCCGCGGCCGCCTTGAGAATTTCGGCGCGGGCGGCGTCGGCGTTGCCCCAGCCTTCGACCTTCACCCATTTGCCTTTCTCGAGATCCTTGTAGTTCTCGAAGAAGTGCTTGATCTGCTCGATCAGCAGCGGCGGCAGGTCGGTGTATTCCTGGACGTCCTTATAGATGCTGCTCAGCTTGTCGTGCGGAACGGCGATCAGCTTGGCGTCGCCGCCGGCTTCGTCGGTCATGTGCAGCACGCCGACCGGGCGCGCGCGGATCACCGAGCCCGGCGCCACCGGGTACGGCGTCACGACCAGCACGTCGAGCGGGTCGCCGTCGTCGGCCAGGGTGTGCGGGATGAAGCCGTAGTTGGCCGGGTAGAACATCGGCGTGGCCATGAAGCGATCGACGAACAGGCAGTCGGTGTCGTGATCGATCTCGTACTTGATCGGCGCGTGGTTGGCCGGGATCTCGATGGCGACGTAGATGTCGTTGGGCAGGTCTTTGCCAGCCGGAACCTTGCTGTAGCTCATGGGGTGACTCCCGGTATTAGGGCCAAAAAGTGGGCCGGATTATAGGCACATTCAATCGGCGATACCACGCCATTCAGCCTTTGGTCGGGGTTGTCCGAGACCATCGGTCAGGGCCGCTCGCGGTAGTCCGGATGCTCCGCCTGCAGGCGTTTCAGCCGCGCCAGCGGGTCCTGGCGATAGAAGTGCGCGAGCTGTGCGTAGACCGCCGGGAAGGCCTGCTCGAGCAGGTCCGGGGCGCTGAAGAAGTACTCGCTGGAGACGGCGAAGAACTCCGCCGGGTTTTCCGCGGCGTAGGGGTCGATGGCGGTAGCCGCGTCCGGATCGCGATCCAGCTGCGCATTCATCGCGTCGTAGGCGCCCTGCATCGCCTGCGCCCAGTCGACCACGCGAATGTCGCGGTGCAGGGGAGGCAGGCCGTTGGCGTCGCCGCCGAGCATGTCCAGCTTGTGCGCGATTTCGTGGATCACCAGGTTGTAGGCTTCCCAGCCGCCGCTTTCGGCGACCCCCGGCCAGGCCAGGATCACCGGGCCCTGCGCCCAGGCCTCGCCGCTGCGCTCGTCGTCCCACTGGTGCTCGACGCCGGCATCGTCACGGTAGCGCTGCGGGCTGCGGAAGTCGTCGGGGTAGAGCACCAGCTCGTGGAAGTTGCGCTGCCATTCGCCTGCCGGCAGGTGCAGCAGGGGAAGCTGCGCCTGAGCGGCGAGGACCAGGCGATCCTCGCCGGACAACTCCAGGTCGCCGAGCAGGCTGAGGCTCTTGTCATGCAGGAACAACACGCTCAGCTCGCGCAGGCGCTGCAGTTCGGCGTCGTCCAGCCCGTCGAGGATCGGCAGCCGCGCCAGTACCGCGGCCCAGCGCTGGTCGTCGACGGGGTGCGCGGCGAGGATGCGGCGTTGGCGCCAGGCGCGCAGCGACCACACCGGCGGTCAGCCCTGGCTGATGGCGCGCGCGCGGATGCGGTGGCGAATCCAGCCGATCAGCATGGGCAGCAGCGACAGGCCGATCACCAGGAGGATCATCGCGGTCAGGTTCTGCCGCACGAACGGCGTATTGCCGAAGAAGTAGCCCAGGGTGCTCAGGCCGCCGACCCAGAGCAGGGTGCCGAGCAGGCTGAAGGCGAAGAAGCGCGGGTAATACATGCGCCCAAGACCGGCGACGAAGGGCGCGAAGGTGCGCAGGATCGGCAGGAAGCGCGCCATGGTCACCGTCTTGCCGCCGTGCTTGGCGTAGAAGGCCTCGGTGTGCGCGAGGTAGTCGCGGCGGAAGATCTTCGAGTCGGGATTGCTGAATAGCCGTTCGCCCGCCGTTCGCCCGATCAGGTAGTTGCACGAGTCGCCCAGCAGCGCGGCGAGGCTCAGGCAGCCGATCAGCAGGCCGATGTCCATGCCGCCCAGTGCGCTCAGCGCGCCGGCGAGGAACAGCAGGGAGTCGCCGGGCAGGAACGGTGTCACCACCAGGCCGGTCTCGCAGAAGATCACCAGAAAGAGGATGGCGTAGATCCACACTCCGTACTGGGCGAGGAGCATTTCCAGATAGAGGTCGAGGTGCAGGATCAGGTCGATCGGATTGAAGTCCATGGCGGGGGCATTTGTCCGGGCGGAGGCGCCAGTATAACCACGCCGGTCCGCTTGGCGCTGCTGCCGGAGGTCCGTTGCAGGGGCTCTGTGCTAACCTGCGGCGCAGTTTTTCCGGGGGTGGTTTCCCCGCTCAGAGGTCATCCATGCATATCCACATTCTCGGCATCTGCGGCACCTTCATGGGTTCGCTGGCCGTCCTGGCCAAGGAACTCGGCCACCGCGTCACCGGCTCCGACGCCAACGTCTATCCGCCCATGAGCACCCAGCTGGAAGCCCAGGGCATCGAGCTGATGCAGGGCTACGATGCCGCGCACCTGACGCCTGCGCCGGACCTGGTGGTGATCGGCAACGCCCTGTCGCGCGGCAATCCGGCGGTGGAGTACGTGCTGAACAAGGGCCTGCCCTACGTTTCCGGGCCGCAGTGGCTGGCCGACCACGTGCTGCAGGGGCGCTGGGTGCTCGGCGTCGCCGGCACCCACGGCAAGACCAGCACCAGCAGCATGCTCGCCTGGGTGCTCGAACACGCCGGCATGGCGCCGGGCTTCCTGATCGGCGGCGTACCGCAGAACTTCGGCATCTCCGCGCGCCTTGGCGACACGCCGTTCTTCGTGGTCGAGGCCGACGAGTACGACAGCGCCTTCTTCGACAAGCGCAGCAAGTTCGTCCACTACCGCCCGCGCACGGCGATCCTCAACAACCTCGAGTTCGACCACGCCGACATCTTCCCCGACCTGCCGGCCATCGAGCGGCAGTTCCACCATCTGGTGCGGACCATTCCCGGCGACGGGCTGATCATCCACCCGGTCGCCGAAGCCGCGCTGGTACGCGTGCTGCAGATGGGCTGCTGGACGCCGGTGCAGACCACCGGCGACGGCGGCCAGTGGCAGGCACGGTTGCTCAGCGAGGACGGTTCGCGCTTCGAGGTGATCTTCGACGGCGTGCCGCAGGGCACCGTGGACTGGTCGCTGACCGGCCGTCACAACGTCGACAACGCCCTCGCCACCTTGGCCGCGGCGCGGCATGTCGGCGTGGTGCCGGAGCTGGGCATCGCCGGCCTGAGCCTGTTCAAGAGCGTCAAGCGGCGCATGGAGAAGGTCGCCGAGGTCGATGGCGTGACGATCTACGACGACTTCGCCCACCACCCGACGGCCATCGCCACCACGCTGGACGGTCTGCGCAAGCGCGTCGGCAGCGCCCAGGTGATCGCCGTGGTCGAGCCGCGCTCCAACTCGATGAAACTCGGCGCGCACCGCGACGGCCTGGCCGAATCCGTGGTGCAGGCCGACCGGGTGTACTGGTACGCGCCGCCGAACCTGGGCTGGGACCTGGCGGCCACGGTCGCCGGCGCGACGGTGCCGACCGAGGTCTGCGATTCGCTGGAGGCCATCATCGCCGGGGTCAAGGCCCACGCGGCGCCGGGCACCCAGGTGGTGATCATGAGCAACGGCGGCTTCGGCGGCCTGCACGGCAAGCTGGCCGCGGCGCTGAAGTAAGACATGGGCCTTCCGGCCGGGCTGGCGTTCCAGCAGGCCGGACAAGCAAGCGAAACAGCTTTGAGAGTGAATTTATGAGCGGTCCCGAACGCATCACCTTGGCGATGACCGGCGCTTCCGGCGCGCAGTACGGCCTGCGCCTGCTCGACTGCCTGGTGCAGGAGGAGCGCGAGGTGCACTTTCTCATCTCCAAGGCGGCGCAACTGGTGATGGCCACCGAAACCGACGTGACGCTGCCGGCCAAGCCGCAGGCGATGCAGGCGTTCCTCAGCGAATACACGGGCGCTGCGGCGGGGCAGATCCGCGTCTACGGCAAGGAGGACTGGATGGCGCCGCCGGCCTCGGGCTCCGGTGCGCCGACGGCGATGGTGGTGGTGCCCTGTTCCACCGGCACGCTGTCGGCGATCGCCACGGGCGCCTGCAACAACCTGATCGAGCGCGCCGCCGATGTCGCGCTGAAGGAGCGCCGGCAGCTGATCCTGGTGCCGCGCGAGGCGCCGTATTCGAGCATCCACCTGGAGAACATGCTCAAGCTGTCCAACCTCGGCGCGGTGATCCTGCCGGCCTCGCCGGGTTTCTATCACCAGCCGCAGACGCTCGACGACCTGATCGATTTCGTCGTCGCGCGTATCCTCAACCTGCTGGAAATCCCCCAGGACATGCTGCCGCGCTGGGGCGAGCATCACCTGGGCAGCGCCGACTGATGCGCGCCGCGGCGCTGCTGGCCGCCACGCTGGTCGCCGCGTCGCTGCTCGGCGGGTGCGCCAGCGTGCGCACGCTGGATGCGGCCAGGCCCGGCGCGCCGGTGATCTACGCCGGCACGCGGCTGGACTGGTATGAACTGCACGGGGGTTGCTGCCCGAAGGAGCGGTTCGGCGCCGAGGCCCCGCGCCATGCGGCGCTCGACCTGCCGGCCAGCGCGCTGCTCGATACCCTTCTGCTGCCGTTCGCCGTGGCCACCGAGCTGGGCATCGGCCTCGGCGTGCGCGGCGGCAACTGACGCCGCGGGCGTTGCCCGTCGCCACGCGATGCGCGCCGCTCGGGCGGCGATAGAGTGATCAGGCCCTAGAGCGGCGTCAGCAGCGGTTCGCCGGCGAAATGGCGGCGGGCGTTCTCGATGAACTGGGTCAGCGCCTGCGCCACTGCCTGCGGTGAGTTGCCGCCCAGGTGCGGGCAGAGGATGACGCTGTCCAGGGCGACCAGCTCTTGGGGTGGCAGGGGCTCGCTTTCGTAGACGTCCAGCGCCGCGCCGCGAATGACCTTGCGCCGCAGCGCATCGGCCAGCGCGGCGGTATCCACCACGCTGCCGCGCCCGACATTGACCAGGTAGCCGCCAGTACCCAGCGCCTCGAGCATCTCGCGGCCGACCAGGTGATGGGTCGCCGCGCCGCCCGGAATCGCCAGCACCAGGCAATCGGCCCAGCGCGCCAGCGCCAGCGGACTGTCGAAGTAGCAATGCGGGCTGGCGTCTTTCGGCGTGCGGTTGTGGTAGCCGACGGACATCTCGAAGGCCAGCGCGCGCGTGGCGATGCGCTCGCCGATGGCGCCCAGGCCGAGGATGCCGACGCGCTTGCCGCTGACGCCGTCCTGCTCCGGTAGCTGCGTGCGCCAGACCCCGGCGCGGCAGGCGATGTCGAGGTTGCGCAGGTCGCGGATCGCCGCCAGCAGCAGCGCCATGGCGTGATCGGCGACGCTGGCGGCGTTGCTGCCGGCGCCATTGCACAGGGCGATGCCGCGCTGGCGGGCGACGTCGAGATCGATGTTCTCATAACCGACGCCCAGCGCAGAGACCAGCTGCAGCGCCGGCAGGCGGGCGATTTCCTCACCCGCAAGGCCCACCGCGCCGGTGGTCAGCACCACCTGGATAGAGGCGGCGTGCTCGGCGATGGCCGTGCGCCGGCTCTCCGCATCGGGCGCGTAGTGGCAGTCGAAATGTTCGGCGAGTCGCGCCAGGGTGGCGGGCGGCGAAGGGCAGAGGATCAGCAGGCAGGGCTTCATGTGAGCGACCTCCAGGATTGGATGAGGGCGGCCATCAGGCGAGGCTGGTCTCCTGGCAGACATCAACCCACTGGGCGCCGGTGAGTTCGGCGATGCGCCGGGGCGCCAGGCGCACCGCGCTGTGGATGGCGCCCGCGGCCGGCACCACTTCGTCGAAGGCTTGCAGCGACACGTCGCAATACACCGGCAGCGGCGTCGCCAGGCCGAACGGGCAGACGCCGCCGACCGGGTGTCCGGTCAGCGCCACCACGCTCTCGGCGTCGAGCATCTTGGCCTTGCCGCCGAAGGTCTCCTTGATCTTGCGGTTGTCGATGCGCGCATCGCCGCGGGCCACCACCAGCAGGTTGCGTTCGCCAACGCGGAAGGCCAGGGTCTTGGCGATCATTCCCGGTTCGACGCCATGCGCGGCGGCGGCCAGGGCGACGGTGGCGGTACTGTCGTCGAGTTCGATGACGGTGAGGTCGGGCGCCTTTTCGGCGAAGAAGGCGCGGACGGACTCCAGGCTCATGCAACTGCTCCCTTGGCGAAAAGGGCCACCTTGGCGCTCCGCGCCGGCTCCGTCAATCGCCCGGGGAGGGCGGCTCAGCGGCCGAGTCGGCGCAGGTCGTCGGACTCGACGATCCGCGCGCCGGGCTGTTCCTCCAGCGCCAGGCGCCACAGCGCGCGGGCCAGTACCGTGGCTTCGATGCCCTGCCACTTGCCCGGCAGCACCCGGCTGAGCGGCGCCGCCAGGCGTTCGCCGAGGCGAAATTCCTGGCGCGCGCCGAGCAGCATCGAGGGGCGGGCGAGGGTCAGTTGAGGCCAGTCCTGGGCGAGCAGCGCCGCTTCGGTCTCGCCTTTCACGCGGTTGTAGAACACCGACGACTGCGCGTCGGCGCCGATCGCGCTGATCACCAGCAGGTGTCGCGCGCCCAGTGCCCGGGCGCGTTCCGCGAAGGCGAGAACCAGGCCATGGTCGACGGCGCGAAAGGCTTCCTGCGAGCCGGCCTGCCTGATCGTCGTGCCGAGGCAGCAGAAGGCGGTGTCGACCGGCCCTTCGAGGCGCGGCAGCAGCGCGGCGAGTTCGCCGACCGGGTTGTGCAGGCGCGGATGCTCGGCCAGCGGGCGCCGGGTCGGTGCCAGCACGCACTCCACGGTCGGCTCGTCGAGCAGGCGGTCGAGCAGGTGTTCGCCGGTCAGGCCGGTCGCGCCGGCGATGAGGATGCGCTGCGGTGTCAGGTACATGTTCGCCTCCGGTGACAGCGGCGCGGTGCGCCCACTCCTGTTTCTTCAGAGTTTGCCACTGGCTGCTTTGTTCTGGGCCGCGCGATAGCGATTCCAGCGATCGAGCACCGCGTTGGGCGCCCAGATCTGCGGCTCGGAGGCCTCGAAGTCCTCGGCGAGCTCGCGTTCGGCGACTCTCGCCCTGGCGATCTCGAAGGCCTTGGCGAGGTCGTCGGTCTGCTGCAATGCCTCGCCGAACAGCGCGCGGCCGAAGTAGGTGAAATCGGCTTCTTCCGAGCAGCCGAAGGACACCCGGTCGGCGCGGGCGGCGGTGATGATCAGGGTCTTGTCGTCCTTCAGCGGCGGGATGAAGCCGCCGGAATAGCAGGCCGAGACCACCAGCACCTTGTAGCGCTCGTTGAGTGGGCGCATCAGCTCGGCCAGCGAGGTGGCGGAGAGGTCGGCCAGGTTCAGGCGCGGTACGTCGAGGCTCAGGCGGTGGTCGGCCGAGCCGTGGCTGGTCAGGTAGATGAACAGGAGGTCTTCCGGTCCGCTGCGTTTGGCCAGGGTGTCGAGGCTGCGGGCCAGGCTCTCGCGGGTGGCCAGTGGGCGGTCGGCGAGGTGGTCGCGGTGGTTGGCCAGGGTCACCACGCCGCGCGCGCCGAAGCGCTTGCCGAGCAGGTCGGCGACGTAGTCCGCCTCGCGCAGGAACACGCTCTGCTTGCCGTCGCCGGCCAGGGTCAGCGCGTAGAGTTCGCTGGCCGGGGTCGACGCGGGTATCGCCGCGAGGGCGTCGCCGAGCAGCCGGCCCTGTTCCAGCAGGCCGACGTCCAGCGGGTCCGGCAGCGCCTTGCCCTGTTCGTCGCGGATGCGCTGGCCGGCTTGCCAGGAACCCTTGCGGGTGCTGCCGTCGGCCAGCGTGAGCACGCCGGGACCGTCATAGGCGCCCTGCTTGAAGCCGCCCTCGTAGATGCCGCCATCGGCCAGTTGCAGGCGGCCTTCGCCGTCGTACTGCCAGTCCTTGAACTGGCCCAGGTAGCGGCTGCCGTCGGCGCCGCGGAATTCGCCCTGGCCGCTCAACTGGCCGTGGACGAACTGGCCGAGCCAGGTGTCGCCGTCGCTGGAATAGCTGCCCTGGCCGTGGAAGTCGCCCTCCTCGAAGGCGCCGCCGTATTCCTCGCCATGCGCGCCGCGGTAATGCCCGGCGCCGTTGAGTTCGCCGTCGCGGAACACGCCCGACCAGCTTTCACCGTTTTGCTCCAGGGTACCCTGGCCCTGCATCTTGCCCTTGTCGAAGAGGCCTTCGTAACGGCTGCCGTCGGCGTAGGTGAAGGTGCCCTTGCCGTGGTACTGACCGAGATGGAATTCGCCGACGTAGGTTTCCCCGCCGGCGCCGTGCCAACTGCCCTGGCCCTCGAACTGGCCGTCCTTGAAGTTGCCTTCGTAGTAGCTGCCGTTGGCGTAGTCGATGCGCCCCGTCCCCTGCAGCAGACCGTTCACCAGCTCGCCGCGGTAGCGCCCGCCATCCGGCAACTGTGCAGTCGGCGATTTCATCGGCTCGCCCTCGCCGCAGGCGGCGAGCAGCAGGATCAGCAGGGCGGGTAGAACTGGGCGCATGAAGAGGGTCCGGTCTGGCAACAGGCCCTAGTATGCCGCAGCGGGGCGGGCGACGCGCGGCGCACCCGTGGCAGGGTGCGCCGGAGCCCGTTCAGACGAAGCAGAGGCTCAGCGGCTCGGCGATGTAGGCGGGTTTTTCCTGGCCTTCGATCTCCATCACCGCGCGTGCCTTGAGCAGCCACTGGCCGGGGTTCTTCTCATAGGCATCGGTCAGGCTCAGGCCCAGGCGCACCCGCGAGCCGACCTTGACCGGCTGGATGAAGCGCAGGCTGTCGAGGCCGTAGTTCACCGCCATTTTCAACCCTTCGGGGAGGATCATCCGGCCCTCCATCAGCATCGGCATCAGCGAGAGCGAGAGGAAGCCGTGGGCGATGGTGCTGCCGAACGGCGTCTGCCGCGCCTTCTCCGGGTCGACGTGGATGAACTGGTGGTCGCCGGTGCATTCGGCGAACTGGTCGATGCGCGTCTGGTCGACTTCCAGCCAGTCGGAATGACCGAGATCCTTGCCGATGTGGTCCTTGAGTTGTGCGACGGGTACGAATGGCATGTGTCCTCCGGGGGGCTCTTGTTGTTGTCGAGGTCGCAGATCAGCACGCACCCGGTGGACGGTCAAGCTCGCATGGCCCAGGCGAATGGCGCGTCATAGGTCCACGGGGGAATGCCTATAATGAGGGCCTCGAGCCCTTGGAGAATCCGATGCTGCTACGCGGCCTTACTTGGCTGGTGCTGTTCCAGATGCTTGGCACCGCGCTGAACGTGCTGTTCCTGTCCATGCTGCCCGGCCCGATCATCGGCCTGGTGCTGCTGTTCCTCTTCATGCTCGCCCGCGGCGAAGTGGGCGAACCGCTGAGCGTCGCCGCCAGCAGCCTGCTGCGCTACCTGCCGCTGATCCTGGTGGTGCCGGCGGTGGGCGTGATGGTCTACGCGCGGGAAATCGCCGCGGATTTCTGGGCGATCGTCGGCGCGCTGGGCCTCTCGCTGGTGATCTCGCTGTGCTTCGCCGGCTGGCTGATGGAGAAGCTCATCCGCCGCCAGGGCCGTGCCCGGGAGGACGCATGAGCGTCAACTGGCTGGGCGCCTGGCAGGCGCTGATCCACCATCCGCTGTTCGGCGTCGGTATCACCCTGGCGGTGTATCAGCTCGCCCTGGCCGCCTACGAACGCAGCCGCTGGGTGATGCTGCAGCCGGTGCTGGTGTCGATGGTCGGGATCATCGCCATCCTGCTGGCCTGCGGCCTGAGCTACGCCGAGTACCGCAAGAGCACCGAGACCATGACCATCCTGCTCGGGCCGGCGACCGTGGCGCTGGCGGTGCCGCTGTTCCTCAACCTGCGGCGCATTCGCCTGCTGTTCTGGCCGATCGTCATCACCCTGGCGGTGGCCGGCGTGTTCGCCACCGCGTGCGGCGTGGCGCTCGCCTGGTTGTTCGGTGCGGAGCGGCAGATCCTGATGACCCTCGCGCCGAAGTCGGTGACGTCGCCGATCGCCATGCTGGTGGCCGAGCAGATCGGCGGCGTGGCGGCGCTGGCGGCGGTGTTCGTGATGATCACCGGCGTGATCGGCGCGATCGTCGGCCCTTCGCTGCTGCGCCTGGTCGGGGTGCGCAGCGCCGCCGCCCAGGGCATGGCGCTGGGCCTCACCGCGCATGCCGTGGGCACCGCGCGGGCGTTGCAGGAAAGCGACGAAGCCGGCGCCTTCGCCGCGCTGGGCATGAGCCTGATGGGCGTGGCCAGCGCGGTGTTCCTGCCGCTGGCCGTGGCGATAGTGAGCTGAGGTGCTGATGACCCTTCCCCTGTTCCCCCTTTCCACCGTGCTGTTTCCGGGCTGCCAGCTCGACCTGCAGATCTTCGAGGCGCGCTACCTGGACATGCTCAGCCGCTGTCTGAGGCAGGACTCCGAGTTCGGCGTGGTGTGCATCATCGAAGGCGCAGAGGTCGGCCAGGCCGCCGGGCGCTTCGCCGATGTCGGCTGCTCGGCGAGCATCCGCGACTGGCAGCAGCGTCCCAACGGGCTGCTCGGTATCCGTGTCGAAGGCACGCGACGTTTCCGCGTGCTGAGTTCGCAGGTGCAACGCGACCAGTCGATCCTCGCCGACGTGGAGTGGCTGGACGAGCCGCCGGAGCGGCCGCTGCTCGCCGGGCACGCCGACCTCGCGGCGCTGCTCGAGGCGCTGGCCGAGCACCCGCTGGTCGCCGCGCTGGGCATGGGCGGCGTGGCCGCGGGGCAGCAGGCGCTGGCCAATCAACTGGGCTACCTGTTGCCGTTCACCGAGGAGGCCAAGCTGGAGCTGCTGGCGATCGGCGATCCGCCACAACGCCTGGAGCGCATCCAGCAGCTGCTCGAACAGCTGCAGGGCGACGGCTGAGCCGGGCGGCCTTCAGTAGCGGTACATCTGCACGGCGGCCGGCAGCGCCCAGGTGGCAACGCCGCCGAGCAGCGCGATGCAGGCCGGCAGGATCAGCCACCAGGCGCGCGGAGACAGCGCGCCGAGCGGCTCGCGCCACTGCACCGCGGCCAGGCTGGCGGCGCACAGCGCGCTGGCGAGCATCGCGCCGGCCAGCACGTCCGTGGGCCAGTGCACTCCCAGGTACACCCGCGACATCGCGATCGCCAGCGCCGGCAGGCAGGCCATCACCATCCACGCCAGGCGCAGACGCGCCGGTTGCCCGCGACCGGCGAGGGTGCCCAGCACCAGGAAGAAGGCGAACGCCGCCGAACTGTGGCCGCTGGGAAAGCTGTAGGTGTGCAGCGGTTCAAGCAGCACTTCCGGGCGGGTGCGGGCGAACAGGTGCTTCAGCAGGCCGTTGAGCAGCGCCGTGCCGAGCAGCGTGCCGCCGGCGAACAGCAGGGCGCGCCACTGACGGGTGATCGCCAGTAGGGCGCAGAGCAGCGCGCCGACGAACAGCTGGGTCTTGAAGTCGCCGAGCCGGGTGATCAGCACCATCAGATGGTCGAGGTGCGGCGCACGCTCGTCCTGCATCACCGCCAGCAGGCCGTTGTCCAGCGCCTGCAGGTGCGGCATGCCGAGGAACAGGCCGGTCAGGATCGCCGCGCTCAGCGCCGTCGCCAGGTACGGCGTGCGGCGCTGATGGTGCAGGCTTTGCTGCGCGCAGAGGCCGATCAGCACCGCGAAGGCTGCGGCGACCACGCCGGCCTGGGGCCAGAAGCCCTCGGGCAGCGGCAGACGCAACGCGGCGCCGGTGGCCCAACCCGGCATCAGGTAGGCGATCGCCCAGCCGGCCGCCGCCACCAGGCTGACCAGGATGAAGCGCGGCATCGGCATGTCGAGCATCCCGGCGATCATCGGCAGCATCGGCCGCAGCGGGCCGATGAAGCGGCCTACCAGCAGGCTGGCGATGCCGTACTTGTGGAAATAGCTCTCCGCGCCGGTCATCCATTCCGGGTGATGGCGCAGCACCGGCAGGCGCCGGATGTTCTGATGGAAGCGCCGGCCGAGGGCGTAGGACAGCGCATCGCCGAGCAGGCCGCCGGCGTAACCGAGCAATAACGTCTGCCACAGGGTCAGCGCGCCGCCGCCGGCGGCCACCGCCACGGCGAACATCAGCACCGTGCCGGGCACGATGATCCCGGCGATCGCCAGGCACTCGACGCAGGCGATGACGAAGATCGCCAGGCCGAGCCATTCCGGATTCTGCGTCAGCCAGCCGCTGAGGCTTTCGAGCCATTGGCTCATCGATCGAACTCCTGTGTCTGCAGCAGATGGTAGTCGCGACCTTCGAGCTGTCCGCGGCGCAACGGGTTCCGTGTGCAGTGGCGCGCGTGCGCGGCATCGACGAAGCGGTAGGCGAGGTGCTCGTCGCGGCCGGGCGGAATGCCCAGGCGCGTCGTCCGGATGATCTGCACCGGGCGCTCGCCGACGTCGTCGACGAAGAAGCGCTGCACGTCGAAGCGCCGCGCGTTCCATTCGCTCACCTTGAGCCCGAGCGCCCGGCATAGCAGGGTCTGCCCGGCACACAGGCGTTCCGCTGCGCGCGGGCCGCCATTCGCGGCAGGGCTGTTGCGCAGCATGCGTTGCAGGCTGGCGGTGCCGGAGACGGCGTCCAGCCAGGGATGCGCGGACTTGATCAGGACCGCGTTGCCGGCGCCGGCAACGCTCATGTTCAGGCTGTCGCCGCCGCGTGCGTAGTACATGTAGATGTGCCCGGCGTCCATGAACAGCGCGCGCCGCGAGGGCGTCTGGCCAAGCGAGGCATGGCTGCCTTTCTCGTCCAGGTAGTAGGCCTCGGTCTCGATGATCCGCGCCGCCAGCCAGAGCCCGTCGACACGGTGGCGCAGCACCTTGCCCAGCAGGTCGCGGGCCACCTGCTGCGCGTCGCGGTCGAAGAATGCGTCCGCCAGCGGCCGCGCGCCGGGCCAGGGTGGCTCGCAGTGGAAGGGATCGGTCATCGGGGTTCTTCGAAGGTTGGGCTGGCCGCAGCATACCAAACGGCCTTTTCGCCCATGCGGCGGGCAGCGCGGCGAAAAGGTGTCGGGAAATTACCTCCGCGGCCGCCCTGGCCTGCGCGCGTTCGCCATCTGCCGGGCGCCGCTGGGCGTGGGCGCCCGCGACCGCTATAATCAGCCGTTTTCCAAGACTGCCAGGCCGCCGAGATGACCGAGTCCGTGCACGATTACATGATCCGTCTGGGCCGCGCCGCACGCGCCGCCTCGCGGGTGGCCGCGCGCGCCAGCACTGCGCAGAAGAACCGCGCGTTGCAGGCCGCCGCCAATGCGCTCGACGCCTCGCGCGCCGAGCTGGCCCAGGCCAACGAGCTGGACCTGGCCGCCGCACGCGCCAACGGCCTGGAACCGGCCATGGTCGACCGCCTGGCGCTGACTCCGGCGGTCATCGACAGCATGATCGAAGGCCTGCGCCAGGTGGCCACGCTGCCCGATCCGATCGGTGAGATCCGCGACATGCGCTACCTGCCCTCCGGCATCCAGGTCGGCAAGATGCGCGTGCCGCTGGGAGTGATCGGGATCATCTACGAATCGCGACCCAACGTGACCATCGACGCCGCCAGCCTGTGCCTGAAATCCGGCAACGCGACCATCCTGCGCGGCGGTTCCGAGGCGATCCATTCCAACCAGGCGATCGCCCGCTGCATCCAGCAGGGCCTGGCCGAAGCCGACTTGCCGGCGGCGCTGGTGCAGGTGGTGGAGACCACCGACCGCGAGGCGGTCGGCGCGCTGATCAGCATGCCGGAGTTCGTCGACGTCATCGTGCCGCGGGGCGGCAAGGGGTTGATCGAGCGCATCAGCCGTGACGCCAAGGTGCCGGTGATCAAGCACCTGGACGGCGTCTGCCACGTCTACATCGACGTCGCCGCCGATCTGGACAAGGCGATCCGCGTCGCCGACAACGCCAAGACCCAGCGCTATTCGCCGTGCAATGCCATGGAAACCCTGCTGGTGCACGCCGACATCGCCGCTCGCGTGCTGCCGCCGCTCGCCGCGATCTACCGCGACAAGGGCGTCGAACTGCGGGGCGATGCAGCGACGCGCGCGCTGCTCGGCAGCGACGTGCTGGAAGCCAGCGAGGATGACTGGTTCGCCGAGTACAACGCGCCGATCCTGGCGATCCGCATCGTCGATTCGCTGGAAGCGGCCATCGAGCACATCAACCATTACGGCTCGCAGCACACCGATGCGATCGTCACCGAGAACTTCAGCGATGCGCGGCGCTTCCTCACCGAGGTGGATTCCAGCTCGGTGATGGTCAACGCCTCGACGCGCTTCGCCGACGGCTTCGAGTACGGCCTCGGCGCGGAGATCGGGATTTCCACCGACAAGCTGCACGCCCGCGGCCCGGTCGGTCTGGAAGGCCTGACCAGCGAGAAATACGTCGTCTTCGGCGACGGTCACGTGCGCACTTGATCGGCTCTTCGCCGACCCCGCGGCGTATCGGGATTCTCGGCGGAACCTTCGATCCGGTGCACATCGGCCACCTGCGTGGCGCGCTGGAAATGGTCGAGCAGTTCGCCCTCGACGAATTGCGCCTGATTCCGGCGGCGCGCCCGCCGCATCGCGATCAGCCGCAGACCAGCGCTGAGGACCGTCTGGCGATGGCGCGCAGCGCGGTGGCCGGGGTGGCGCCGCTGACGGTGGACGACCGCGAGCTCAAGCGCGACAAGCCGTCCTACACCATCGATACCCTGGAGTCGTTGCGCGCCGAACTGGCCGCACACGACCAGCTGTTCCTGATCCTGGGCTGGGATGCCTTTTGCGGCCTGCCGGGCTGGCATCGCTGGAGCGAGTTGCTTGAGCACTGCCACATCCTGGTGTTGCAGCGTCCGGATGCCGACAGCGAGCCGTCGCAGGAACTGCGCGATCTGCTCGCCGCGCGCAGCATCAGCGATCCGCAGGCGCTGGACGGGCCCGGCGGCAAGATCGCCATCGTCTGGCAGACGCCCTTGCAGGTGTCCGCCACGCAAATCCGTCAATTGCTGGCCAGCGGCCGCTCGGTGCGCTATCTGGTGCCGGACGCGGTGCTGGCCTACATCCAGGCGCACGGGCTTTACCCGGCGTCTCACTGAACTTGAGGTAGTTGCTTTGCAGAATGAAGAACTGGTCCAGCTGGCGGTCGCCGCCCTGGAAGACATGAAGGCCAAGGACATCACCGTGATCGATGTGCGCGGCAAGACCAGCGTCACCGATTTCATGGTGATCGCCAGCGGCACCTCCAGCCGCCACGTCAAATCCCTGGCCGACAACGTGCTGGAGAAGGTCAAGGAACAGGGCGTGCGGCCGATCGGCAGCGAAGGCCTGGACAGCGGCGAATGGGCCCTGCTCGACCTCGGCGACGTGGTCGTGCATGCCATGCAGGTCGCTACCCGGCAGTTCTACGACCTCGAACGCCTGTGGCAGGGCGCCGAGCAGAGCCGCGCGCAGCACGGCGGGACCCAGGGCTACGAGCCGCCGGACTTCGACAAGGAGTAACCCGCGGCCGTGCGCATCAAGCTGATCGCTGTCGGGTCGCGCATGCCGCGCTGGGTGGAGGAGGGCTGGCAGGAATATGCCAAGCGCATGCCCGCCGAGCTGGCCGTCGACCTGGTGGAAATCCCGCTCAATACCCGCGGCAAGAACGCCGACGTGGCGCGCCTGATCCGTCAGGAAGGCGAAGCCATGCTCGCCAAGGTGCAGCCCGGCGAGCGCATCGTCACTCTCGAAGTCGAAGGCAAGCCGTGGAGCACCGGGCAACTGGCCCGGGAGCTGGAGCGCTGGCGGCTGGATTCGCGCACGGTCAACCTCATGGTGGGCGGCCCGGAAGGGCTGGCGCCGGAAGTCTGTGCACGCAGTGAACAGCGCTGGTCGCTGTCGCCGCTGACGTTGCCGCATCCGCTGGTGCGCATCCTCGTCGGCGAGCAGCTCTATCGCGCCTGGACGGTCATCTCCGGCCACCCGTACCACAAGTAGCAGTCCGAACATGCCGCAGCCGATTCGCCTCAAGGACCACGAAAAAGACGCCAGTCTGGTGCGTCGGCGGGTGATCGTCGGCGCGGTGGTGGTGGTCCTGCTGACCCTGACGCTGGTGGCGCGGCTGTATTACCTGCAGGTGATCCAGTACGACTACCACTCGACGCTGTCGGAGAACAACCGCGTCCACGTGCAGCCAATCCCGCCGACCCGCGGGCTGATCTACGACCGCAACGGCGTGATCGTCGCCGACAACCGGCCCAGCTTCAGCCTCACGGTGACGCGCGAGCGCACCGGCGACTGGCAGTCGGTGCTCGACACCATCGTCGAGGTGCTGCAGCTCAGCGAAGAGGACCGGGCGATCTTCGAGAAGCGCATGAAGCAGGGGCGCCGGCCGTTCGAGCCGGTGCCGATCCTGTTCGAGCTGTCCGAGGAGCAGATCGCCCGCATCGCCGTGAACCAGTTCCGCCTGCCCGGCGTGGAAGTGGTGGCGCAGTTGGTCCGGCATTACCCGCAGGGCGAGCATTTCGCGCATTCGGTGGGGTACGTCGGACGGATCAACGAGGCCGAGCTCAAGCGCCTCGATCCGGTCAACTACAGCGGCACTCACCACATCGGCAAGACCGGCATCGAGCGCTTCTACGAGAATGAGCTGCACGGCCAGGTCGGCTACGAGGAGGTCGAGACCAACGCCCGCGGCCGCGTGCTGCGGGTGCTCAAGCGTACCGATCCGACGCCCGGCAAGGACATCCACCTGACCCTCGACATCAAGCTGCAGGAAGCCGCCGAGGCGGCGCTGGGCGGGCGGCGCGGCGCGGTGGTGGCGATCGATCCGGCCAACGGCGACGTGCTGGCGATGGTCAGCCAGCCGAGCTTCGACCCCAACCTGTTCGTCACCGGCATCGGCTTCAATGCCTATGCCGCACTGCGCGATTCCGAGGACCGCCCGCTGTTCAACCGCGTGCTGCGCGGCCAGTACCCGCCAGGGTCGACGATCAAGCCGGCGGTGGCGGTCTCGGGGCTCGAGGCCGGGGTGATCACGCCGGATACACGGGTGTTCGATCCGGGCTATTACCAACTGCCCAACTACGACCACAAGTACCGCAACTGGAACCACAGCGGAGACGGCTGGCTGAGCCTGGAAACCGCGATCATGCGCTCCAACGACACCTACTTCTACGAACTCGCCCACCGCATGGGCATCGACCGTCTGCACGACTACCTGAGCCGCTTCGGCATCGGCAGGAAGGTCTCGCTGGACATGTTCGAGGAAGCCGAAGGGCTGATGCCGTCGCGCGAATGGAAGCGCGCGCGCTACCGCCAGGCGTGGTTCCCGGGGGAAACGCTGATCCTCGGCATCGGCCAGGGCTACATGCAGGCGACCCCGCTGCAACTGGCGCAGACCGCGGCGCTGCTGGCCAATCACGGCAAGTGGATTCGCCCGCACCTGGCGAAGACCATCGAGGACCAGCCGCCGGTGGACGAGAACCCGATACCCGACATCCTGGTGCGCGATCCGAAGTTCTGGGACTACGCGCGCAACGGCATGGTCCAGGTGATGCACGGCGCCCGCGGCACCGCTCGGCGGGTCGGCGAGACGGCGGCCTATCACATCGCCGGCAAGAGCGGCACGGCTCAGGTGGTGGCGATCCGTCAGGGCGAGAAGTACGACCGCAACAAGCTGCAGGAGCGCCACCGCGACCACGCCCTGTTCATCGGTTTCGCGCCGGCGGAGAAGCCGCGTATCGCCGTGTCGGTGATGATCGAGAACGGCGAGTCCGGTTCCGGCGTCGCCGCGCCGGTGGTCAAGCAGGTGATGGACGCCTGGCTGCTCGGCGCCGATGGCCAGCTGAAACCCGAATACGTGCCGAACGCGCCGCTGGAGAACCTCGATGGGCAACGGTAACTTCGACCGCACGCTGTCCGATCAGGACGTGATGCGCCGGCGCGCGACGCTGCTGCAACGCCTGCACGTCGACGGCATCCTGCTGACCCTGCTGCTGGTCCTGGCGTCGGGCAGCCTCTTCGTTCTCTATTCGGCCAGCGGTCGCGACTGGGACCTGCTGATCAAGCAGGCCAGCTCCTTCGGCCTCGGCCTGCTGGGCATGGTGGTGATCGCCCAGTTCGAGCCGCGCTTCCTCGCCCGCTGGGTGCCGCCGGCCTACGTGGTGGGCGTCAGCCTGCTGGTGGTGGTGGACGTGATGGGCCACAACGCGATGGGCGCGACCCGCTGGATCAACATCCCCGGGGTGATCCGCTTCCAGCCCGCGGAATTCATGAAGATCATCATGCCGGCGACCATCGCCTGGTACATGTCCAAGCGCAGCCTGCCGCCGCGGCTGAAACATCTGGCGATAAGCCTGTTGTTGATCGGTATCCCCTTCGTGCTGATCATCCGCCAGCCGGACCTCGGCACGTCGCTGCTGGTCCTGGCGTCGGGGGCCTTCGTGCTGTTCATCGGCGGTTTGCGCTGGCGCTGGATCATCGGCGCAGTGGCCGCGGTGATTCCAGTGGCGGTGGCGATGTGGTTCTTCGTCATGCACGACTATCAGAAGCAACGGGTATTGACGTTCCTCGATCCGGAGAGCGATCCGCTGGGCACCGGCTGGAACATCATCCAGTCGAAGGCGGCGATCGGTTCCGGCGGCGTGTTCGGCAAGGGCTGGCTGCTCGGCACCCAGTCGCACCTGGATTTTTTGCCGGAAAGTCACACGGACTTTATCATTGCCGTCCTCGGCGAGGAGTTCGGCCTGGTTGGCGTTTGCCTGCTGCTGCTGATCTACTTGCTGCTGATCGGCCGCGGCCTGATGATCACCGCCCAGGCCCAGACGCTGTTCGGCAAGCTGCTGGCGGGCAGCCTGACCATGACGTTCTTCGTCTACGTATTCGTCAACATCGGCATGGTCAGCGGGCTGTTGCCGGTGGTGGGAGTTCCGCTCCCCTTCATCAGTTATGGCGGAACTTCGCTGGTGACCCTGCTGTCAGGGTTCGGGGTTTTGATGTCGATCCACACCCACCGCAAGTGGATCGCACAGGTTTGATAAGAGTGAAGAATTCAATGCAGGTATTGCGCGGCTGGGCTGCTCGTAACTCACGTTTGATCGGTCTGGCTGGCAGCCTGGGGGTGATCGCTCCGGTGCAGGCGGGTGACTACGACGCGTCGCAGCCGGTGGCCGACTTCGTGGCCGGCATGACCCGCGACTACGGGTTCGCCAGCGAACAGCTGACCACGCTGTTCCACGAAGTGGAGCGCAAGCAGGCGATCCTCGACGCCATCTCGCGGCCGGCCGAGAAGGTCAAGCCGTGGAAGGACTACCGGCCGATCTTCATCACCGATGCGCGCGTCGCCCAGGGCCTGGACTTCTGGCGCCAGCACGAAGACGCGCTGGCTCGCGCCGAGCAGGAATACGGCGTGCCGGCGCAGATCATCGTGGCAATCATCGGCGTGGAGACCTTCTACGGGCGCAACACCGGCAACTACCGGGTGATCGACGCGCTGTCGACGCTGTGCTTCGACTATCCGGCACGTGCGCCTTTCTTCTGCCAGCAGCTCAAGGAGTTCCTCCTGCTGTCCCGCGAAGAACAGGTCGATCCGCTCACCGTGAAGGGTTCCTACGCTGGCGCCATGGGCCTGCCGCAGTTCATGCCCGGCAGCTTCCGCGCCTACGCGGTGGACTTCGACAATGACGGCCACATCGACATCTGGGGCAACCCGGTGGACGCCATCGGCAGCGTCGCCAGCTACTTCAAGCGGCACGGCTGGACGCCGGGCGAACCGGTGGTGAGCCTGGCGACCACGCGGGGCGAAAGGGTGGACGAAGGCCTCACCGACGGCCTCGATCCGGTGAAGAACGTCGGCGAACTGCGCGCCCTCGGCTGGGCCAGCAGCACCGCGCTGCGCGATGACATCCCGGTCACCGCCTTCCGTCTGGATGGCGAAAATGGCGCCGAATACTGGATGGGCTTGCCCAACTTCTTCGTCATCACCCGCTACAATCGCAGCGTGATGTACTCCATGGCGGTTTATCAATTGTCCGATCTGCTGGTCAAAGCCCGAGGCAACAAGTGATGCCACAGCGCCCGTTCCGCCTGGCGATGCTCAGCGCCCTGGCGCTGCTGATGGTCAGCTGCTCCAGCAGTCGCGCGCCGCAGTCGCCGTCGAGCGGCGCCGTGGTCGGCGGCGACTACAACCGCCCGCACCGCGACGGCGCGCCCTGGTGGGACGTCGACGTCTCGCAGATTCCCGACGCCGTGCCGATGCCCAACTACGGCCCGGTGAAGGCCAATCCCTACACCGTGCTCGGCAAGACCTATTACCCGCTCAACGAAAGCCGCCGCTACCAGGCGGTCGGCACCGCGTCCTGGTACGGCACCAAGTTCCACGGCCAGGCCACCGCCAACGGCGAGAAGTACGACCTCTACGGGATGAGCGCGGCGCACAAGACACTGCCGCTGCCCAGCTACGTGCGCGTGACCAACCTGGACAACGGCAAGAGCGTGGTGCTGCGGGTCAACGATCGCGGGCCGTTCTATTCCGACCGGATCATCGACCTGTCCTTCGCCGCGGCGAAGAAGCTCGGCTACGCCGAAACCGGCACTGCGCGGGTCAAGGTCGAAGGCATCGACCCGGCCGAATGGTGGGCCAAGCAGGGCCGGCCGGTGCCGATGATGCTCGCCCAGCCGCAGATGGCCACGGCGGCGCCCGTCGCGCGCACTCCGGCGCAGGTCGCCACGCAGCCGGTCGAGCAGTACACCCCGCCGCCCCAGCAACACGCCGCCGCCGTCCTGCCCGTGCAGATCGACGCAAAAAAAAACGCTTCGCTCGCAGCCTCTGGCCTGTATCTCCAGGTGGGCGCCTTCGCCAATCCGGACGCTGCGGAGCTTCTCAAGGAGAAGCTGAGTACGGTGGTGACTGCACCGGTGTTCATCAGCTCGATAGCGCGCAACCAGCAGATACTGCATCGCGTGCGTCTGGGGCCGATCGACACTCAGGGTGAGGCCGAACAAGTACAGAGCAGCGTGCGGCTGGCGAAGCTCGGCCAGCCCACCCTGGTCCGCCCGGACTGAGGACATAGCCCGCACGGGGCATCCGCAGGACGCGGAACAGGCGACCGACGTCCAGGCGACGGTCGCGATTTCCAGCAAACACATCAGAGAGTCGGATGAATACCACCAGCTTTGCGCAACGCCTGCTTGTCTCGTTTCTGCTCGTCGCCACGCCGGCCGCCTGGGCCGCCGATCAGGCGATCCCCGCGCCGCCGCAACTCGCCGCCAAGGCCTACGTGCTGATGGACGGCGCCAGCGGCCAGGTGCTGATCGAGAACAACGGTGACGAACGCCTGCCTCCGGCGAGCCTGACCAAGTTGATGACCGCCTACATCGCCACCAACGAGATCCAGGGTGGGCGCATCGGCGAGAGCGACATGGTCACCGTCAGCGAGCACGCCTGGCGCACCGGCGGTTCGCGGATGTTCATCCAGGTCGGCACCCAGGTGTCGGTCAGCGACCTGCTGCACGGCATCATCATCCAGTCCGGCAACGACGCCAGCGTGGCCATCGCCGAGCACATCGCCGGCAGCGAAGACGCCTTCGCCGATATGATGAACACCACCGCGCAGAAGCTCGGCATGACCAACAGCCACTTCATGGATGCCACCGGCCTGCCCAATCCGGACCACTATTCCTCGGCCCGCGACATGGCGATCCTGGCGCGCGCGATCATCTACGGCGAGCCGACCCACTACGCGATCTACGCGCAGAAGGAATTCTTCTGGAACAACATCAAGCAGCCCAACCGCAACCTGCTGCTGTGGCGCGACAAGACCGTCGACGGCCTGAAGACCGGCCATACCGAAGAAGCTGGCTACTGCCTGGTGGCGTCCGCCCTGCGTGACGGCCAGCGGATGATCGCCGTGGTCTTCGGCACCGCCAGCGAGCAGGCGCGTGCCGCCGAGACGCAGAAGCTGCTGACCTACGGCTTCCGCTTCTTCGAGACCCAGACCTTCTACCAGAAGGGTGCCGAGCTGGCCAAAGCGCCGGTCTGGAAAGGCGCCACCCGCGAAGTGCGCGCCGGGCTCGCCGAGGACCTGTCGATGACCCTGCCGCGCGGCCAGATCAAGGCCCTGCAGGCGAGCATGACGCTTAACCCGCAGCTGGTCGCCCCGATTGCCAAGGGCGACGTGATCGGCAAGGTCGAGGTCAAACTGCAGGACAAGGTCGTCCATAGCGCCGACCTGATCGCCCTCGACGCGGTCGAGGAAGGTGGTATCTTCCGCCGCCTGTGGGACAGCATCCGCCTGTTCTTCTACGGTTTGTTCAACTGACCTTCCGCTGGCGGCGGCCCTGATCCGGGGCCGCCGCCTCGCGGATCACGAGCCCGCGTGCGTCCCATGACCGAAGAAACCCAAGCCCCGAAAATCGAATTCCCCAGCGAGCGCTATCCGATCAAGGTGATCGGCGACGCCCATGAAAGCTTCGTCGACATGGTCGTCGAAGTGATCCAGCGTCACGCCCCGGACCTCGACGCCTCCACCGTGGTGAAGCGCGACAGCCGCAATGGCCGCTTCCTTTCGGTACAGGTGCTGATCACCGCCACCGGCATCGAGCAGCTGCAGGCCATCAACGTCGACCTGCGCGCCACCGGCCGTGTGCACATGGTGATCTAGTGGCACCCGCCGAACTCGTCGTGCGTCATCTCGGGCTGGTGGAGTATCTGCCGACCCTTGAGGCCATGCGCCGCCTGACCGCCGAGCGCGACGCAACCACGCCCGACGAGATCTGGCTGCTGCAACATCCCCGCGTGTTCACCCAGGGCCAGGCCGGCAAGGCCGAGCATCTGCTGGCTCCGGGCGACATTCCCGTGGTCCAGGTCGATCGTGGCGGTCAGGTCACCTACCACGGCCCCGGCCAGTTGGTGGCCTACCTGATGCTGGACCTGCGTCGGCTCGGGCTGGGCGTGCGGGAACTGGTCACGGCGATGGAGCAAAGCCTGGTGGAACTGCTGGCCGGCTATGCCGTCGACGCGGCGCCCAAGGCGGATGCGCCCGGCGTCTATGTCGCCGGCGACAAGGTCGCCTCGCTGGGGCTGCGGGTCAGCCGTGGCTGTTCCTTCCACGGCCTGGCGCTCAACGTGGACATGGACATGTCGCCGTTCGGCCGGATCAATCCTTGCGGTTACGCGGGGTTGAAGATGGTCCAGCTCCGCGACCTGCTGGAGACGCCACCGGCGCTGGACGAGGTGGCGCAGCGTCTGGAGCGGATCCTGCGCCGACGCCTGGGCTACGTTCGCTAGGCTGGCGATACGGCTTCAGGCGGCCTTGCTGCCGCCCTTTGCGAAGAAAGAGATTTCCTGAACGATGCGAACACCCCGGATTTCCGCGGGGTGTCTTGCCGTGGGCGCGACTCAGTTCAGGTTGAGCGCGGGAATCAGGCCGGTGACCAGCGGCTGGCCGGGAACCGGAACGGGCGCGGCGAGGCCCAGGTTGTTCTTCTCGAACACCCGGTCGGCGCGGTAGCTGGAGCGCACCAGCGGGCCGGCGGCGACTTCCATGAAGCCTTTTTCCAGGCCGATCTCGCGCAAGCGATTGAATTCCTCCGGGCTCACCCAGCGCTTCACCGTCAGGTGGTTGCGGGTCGGCTGCAGATACTGGCCGAGGGTCAGGATGTCCACGCCGATGGCGCGCAGGTCGTCCATGGTCGCCAGCACTTCCTCGTCGGTCTCGCCCAGGCCGAGCATCAGGCTGGTCTTGGTGAGGACCTCGGGACGGTGGCGCTTGGCGTGTTCCAGCGCGCGCAGGGTCTTCGCGTAGCCGGCGCGTGGGTCGCGCACCTCATGGGTCAGCCGCTCGACCGTTTCGACGTTCTGCGCGAACACTTCCAGCCCGGAGTCGACCACCCGTTCGATGGCCTGCAGGTCGCCGTCGAAGTCCGGTGTCAGCGCCTCCACCACCACCTGCGGGGTGCGCTCCTTGATGGCGCGCACGCAGGCGGCGTAGTGGCCGGCGCCGCCGTCGTCGAGGTCGTCGCGGTCCACCGAGGTCAGCACGATGTAGCGCAGCGCCATCAGCTCGACCGATTTGGCGGTGTTCTGCGGTTCTTCCTCGTCCAGCCAGCCGTTGGGGTTGCCGGTGTCGACGGCGCAGAAGCGGCAGGCGCGGGTGCACACGGAGCCCATCAGCATGATGGTGGCGGTGCCGTTGGACCAGCATTCGCCCATGTTCGGGCAGTGCGATTCCTGGCACACGGTGCTTAGCCGATGCTCGCCGACATTGCGCTTCACCGCCTCGAAACGGCTGCCGCTGGGCGCCTTGACCCGCAGCCACGAAGGCTTGGGTTCATGCACCTGGGGCTGTGCCGAGGCGCGGCGCTTCTGGCCATCCTTGATCGCGGTGATGCCCTGCGCGGTGCGGAACTTTTCGCCGCTGGCGACGGGTTTTGACGAGTCTATGTCGGACATCGGAACTGGCTCCGTGAGAGGCTCCGTTGGCAGCCGCAGGGGCAAATGGGGGAGGCGAAGTGTATCACAGGGGCTCGCCGCCGAGCCTGGGTGCCCGGCGGCTTGCGGCGATCAGCGGCCTTCGCGCAACTGCTTGATCAGTTCCTGGCTCGGGTAGCCGTCTGCCGGCCAGCCCAGCGACTGCTGGTAGGCGCGGATCGCCTTGCGGGTGTTGGCGCCGATGATGCTGTCCGCCGCGCCCGGCTCGTAGCCGCGCGCGCTCAGGCGCTCCTGGAGTTCGATGCGCTCGCTGCGGCTCAGCGGGAGATCGTCGCGCGGCCACTCGCCGATAACCTTTCCGGCGCCTTGGAAGCGCTCGGAAAGCAGGCCGATGGCCAGCGCGTAGGAGGACGAGTTGTTGTACTTGAGGATCGCGCGGAAGTTGCTCAGCACCAGGAACGCCGGGCCACGATGGCCGGCCGGCAGCAACAGCGAAGCGCTTTCATCGGCCAGCTGGCCCGGAAGCACCGGCGGCGCGATGCCCAGCCCCTGCCATTCGCGCAGGGGCTTGCGGATGTCGGCATCGGCAAGGGCGTAGTCGAAGCCCTTGGGCAGCGTCACCTCGAAGCCCCAGGGCAGCCCATGGCGCCAGCCGGAAGCCTGCAGGTAGTGGGCGGTGGAGGCCAGCGCGTCGGCCGAGGAGTCCCAGATGTCGCGACGCCCGTCGCCGTCGAAGTCCACGGCATGGGTGTCGTAGGTGGTCGGGATGAACTGGGTCTGGCCCATCGCGCCGGCCCAGGAACCGATCATCCGCTCCGGCTTCACGTCGCCGTGCTGGAGAATCTGCAGCGCGGCGATCAGCTGGCTCTGGGCGAACGCCGGACGACGGCCCTCGTAGGCCAGGGTCGCCAGCGAACGGATCACCGAGCGGCTGCCCATGATCTGGCCGAAGTTGCTTTCCATGCCCCATACGGCGACCAGCGTCTGCGGCTCGACGCCGTAGCGCTCTTCGATGCTGGCGAGCAGGGCGGCGTTCTGCTGGATCAGCGCCTTGCCCTTGGCGACACGCTGGGCGGACAGCGCGCCGTCTAGGTATTCCCAGACCGGCCGGGTGAACTCGGGCTGGCTGCGGTCGGCGTCGATCACGGCCTGGTCGGGGGTCACGCCGCTGAAGGCGCGGTCGAAGACCTCGGCGCGGATGCCCGCCTTCAGTGCCTGGCTGCGGAATCCGTCGCGCCATTGCTCGAAGCTGATGCTCGGCTCGGCCGCGGGCTGTGCGTCTGGGCTGACGGTCGCGGTGGCTGCGGGCGGCGTGGAGGGTGGCGTGGGGGCGGCTTGCGGAGGGTTGTCCGCGCAGGCGGAAAGGAAAGCCAGGGTGGCGCCCGTGAGCAGGGCACGCGTCAGCTCGGGTGCTTTGGGATAGGGCATGAAATCGAGGGTCTCGGTCGGTATCAGTGCATGACCTTAGCATGGCCGCCGGCTTTTTAAGCCGCCAGAAGGACCGAAGCCTCTCCGTTGTAAGACGGAGAGGCTTCGCGGCGGTAGCTGCCTTTGCCTTTTTTCGGGACTTCCTGGCGGCAGCGGAACAGCGGTTGCGCGATCAGGGATTTGGCCTTGTTAGGCCGCGATTTGGCTTTTCTGGACATGCCGATACTCCTGCGAACGGGCGGCGCGCATGGTGCGCCCGGTCGGCATGGAAGTCCAGATGCTCAGTGGCTGGGAAGGCTCAGCCGTTTGCCCGACAGCTGCAGGCAGAGCAGCGCCAGGCCGTTCCACGGCGAGCCCTCGGCCTGGCCTTTGATCTGCGCGTCGATGCGCTGGGCGTCGCCCAGCAACTGTTGCCAGCGCGCTGCGGAGTGCCGTTGCAGGGCCCGGGTCATCAGCGGCTTGCGCTTGTCCCAAACCGGCGGTCGCGCCTGGCTGAAGGCGCGGTCGAGCGGGATGCCCTGGGCTTGCTGGCGCGACAGGTTGGCCAGCAGGCGCAGCTCGCGGGCCAGCGCCCAGAGGATCACCGGGGTTTCCACGCCTTCGCCACGCAGGCCTTCGAGCATGCGCAGGGCGTGCGCGGATTCGCCGTTGAGGGCGGCGTCGATCAGCCCGAAGACGTCGAAGCGGGCGCTGTCGGCCACGGCGGCCTGCACGGTCTCGACGTCGATCTGCTCGCCCTCGGCGATCAGCTTGAGTTTCTCGATCTCCTGGGCGGCGGCCAGCAGGTTGCCCTCCACGCGTGCGGCGATCAGCTCCACCGCTTCCTGGCTGGCGCTCAGGCCGGCCTGCGCCAGGCGCTGGCGAATCCATTGCGGCAACTGCGCGGCGTCCACCGGCCAGATCTGCACGAACTGCGCCTGTGGCCCTTCGATGATGGCCTTGGCCCACTTGGTCTTCTGCGTGCTGCCATCGAGCTTGGGCAGGCTGACCAGCAGCAGGGTGTCTTCGGCGGGGCGGCCCAGGTATTCGATCAGCGCGGCGGCGCCCTTGTCGCCCGGCTTGCCGGAGGGAACGCGCAGCTCGATCAGGCGCCGTTCGGCGAACAGCGAGAGGCTGGCGCCGGCTTCGTAGAGCAGGCCCCAGTCGAAATTGGCGTCGGCATGGAACACCTGGCGTTCGCCGAAGGCTTCGCGGCGGGCGGCGGCGCGGATCGCGTCGCAGGCTTCCTGGCACAGCAGCGGATCGTCGCCGCTGACCACGTACACCGGGGCGAGGCTGCCCTGCAGGTGCTTGCCGAGTTGGGCGACGTTGAGTTTCATCGGAAGGGAATCGGGCCGCCGAGGCGGCCCGTGACGATCACTTGGTCGGGATCGGCAGTTCGATCGGCGACTGCTGCGGCACCGCGGCGCGCGCGCGGCGCTCGGCTTCCGCCGCTTCGGCTTCGGCGCGGGCACGGGCTTCGGCGGTTTCCTGCAGCTGGGCCAGGCGATCCGGGCTGAGCAGTTGCAGGCGCAGGGCCAGTTGCTGAACCAGCTCACGGGTCATCTCGGCGCGCAGTTGCTGGCCTTCCTGGCTGGAGCCGATCAGGTTGTTCTGGTCGTGCACGTAGGTCTGCTGGACTTCGACGCTGTCCTCGAGCAGGACCAGGTCCTTGCCGGCGCGGATCTGGTAGTGCAGCGTGCGGCTGATTTCGTACTCGGCACTGCGCGCGGAGCTGGTGTAGCTGGCGGTGCGCTGCTTCTCTTCCTCGCGGGCGATGATCAGCTTGTAGGGCGCGCCCTGGTAGACCTTCACGTCGCTGCGTTCCAGCAGGGCGGTGAGCTGCTTGGCGACTTCGCCGTAGGCATCGCGCGCCTGCAGGTCGAGTTCCTTGAGGGCGAACTGGGTATCGCCGGTGCCGCGCAGCTGGAAGCCGCAGGCACTCAGAAGCAAGGTCAGGCCGACGAGCAGCAGGTTCCGTTTGAGCATTTCTTCTATCCCCTTGGCAGGCATTCCGGCGCCTTCTGGTCGGCGCCGGATGGTGTTCAGTTGGCGACGATGTTGACCAATTTACCCGGAACCACGATCACCTTGCGGATCGTCAGCCCTTCGGTGAAGCGCAGGACGTTCTCGTTCTGCCGCGCCGCCGCTTCGATTTCCTCGCGACCGGCGCTGGCCGGCATCTCGATCTGCCCGCGTAGCTTGCCGTTGACCTGGATGACCAGTTGCAGGCTGTCCTGAACCAGCGCGGACTCGTCCAGCGCCGGCCATTTCGCGTCGATCACCGCGCCATCGTGGCCCAGCCGGTTCCAGAGTTCATGGCAGATGTGCGGCGTGATCGGCGCCAGCAGCAGAGTCACGGTCTCGAGGCCCTCGTGCAGCAGCGCGCGATCCTGGTCGCTGTCCTGGGCGGCTTTTTCCAGCACGTTCATCAGCGTCATCACCTGGGCGATGGCGGTGTTGAATTTGTGATGCTGGCCGACGTCCTGGCTGGCCTGGCGGATCGCCAGGTGAATGGCGCGGCGGACCTCCTTCTGCGCGTCGTTCAGGCTGGCCACATCCAGCGCGCCCGGCAGACCGCCGGTGACGTGCGCGTGGGCCAGGCGCCAGACGCGGCGCAGGAAGCGGCTGGCGCCTTCGACACCGGAGTCGGACCATTCCAGGCTCATGTCCGGCGGCGAGGCGAACATCATGAACAGGCGACAGGTGTCGGCGCCGTAGGCATCGATCATCGATTGCGGATCGACGCCGTTGTTCTTCGACTTGGACATCTTTTCGACGCCGCCGATTTCCACCGGCTGGCCGTCGCTCTTAAGCTTGGCGCCGATGACCTTGGCCTTGGCGTCGCGCTCGACCTCGACGTCGGCCGGGTTGAACCAGTCCTTGCCGCCGTTGGCGAGCACGCGGTAGTAGGTCTCGGCGACCACCATGCCCTGGGTCAGCAGGTTCTCGAACGGCTCGCTGGAGTCGATCAGGCCCTGGTCGCGCATCAGTTTGTGGAAGAAGCGCGCGTAGAGCAGGTGCAGGATGGCGTGCTCGATGCCGCCGATGTACTGGTCGACCGGCAGCCAGTAGTTGGCTTCTTCCTTGTCCAGCATGCCGCCGGTGAAATTCGGCGAGGCATAGCGGGCGAAGTACCAGGACGACTCGACGAAGGTGTCCATCGTGTCGGTTTCGCGGCGCGCCGGCTTGCCGGTGCGCGGGTCGGTGGTTTCGTAGAACGAGGGCAGGCGCGCCAGCGGCGAACCGGCGCCGTCCGGCACCACGTCCTCGGGCAGCACCACCGGCAGCATGTCGGCCGGCACCGGGATGTCGTCGCCGTCTTCGCTGTGGATGATCGGAATCGGGCAGCCCCAGTAGCGCTGGCGGCTGATGCCCCAGTCGCGCAGGCGGAACTGCGTGCGCGCCTGGCCCAGGCCCTTGTCGCGCAGGGCGACTTCGATGGCATCGAAGGCACCGGCGAAGTCGAGCCCGTCGAAGGCGCCGGAATTGATCAGTTGGCCGTGCTCGCCGTAGGCGTCCTGCCAGGGCGCTGGCGTTTCATCGCCGGCCGAGGTGCGCACCACCGGCTTGATCGGCAGCCCGTACTTGCTGGCGAACTCGAAGTCGCGCTCGTCGTGCGCCGGGACCGCCATCACCGCGCCGTCGCCGTAGTGCATCAGCACGTAGTTGGCGACCCATACCGGGAGCAGTTCGCCGGTCAGCGGGTGCTGTACGCGCAGGCGGGTGGCGTAGCCTTTCTTTTCCTGGGTGGCGATATCGGCCTCGGCCACGCCGCCGCGTTTGCATTCGTCGACGAACGCCTGCAGCTCGGCATCGCCCTGGGCGGCCAGGGTCGCCAGCGGGTGTTCGGCGGCGACCGCGACGTAGGTGGCGCCCATCAGCGTGTCGGCGCGGGTGGTGAAGACCTTCAGCGCGCCTTCGCTGCCGATGCTGGCGACGTCGTAGGGGAAGCTGACTTCCATGCCGCGCGACTTGCCGATCCAGTTGCGCTGCATGGTCTTGACCTGTTCCGGCCAGCCGGGAAGGTCGTCGAGGCTGCTCAGCAGTTCATCCGCGTAGGCGGTGATCTTGAAGTAGTACATCGGGATTTCGCGCTTCTCGATCAGCGCGCCCGAACGCCAGCCGCGGCCGTCGATGACCTGCTCGTTGGCCAGGACGGTCTGGTCGACCGGGTCCCAGTTCACCGTGCCGTTCTTGCGGTAGATGATCCCTTTCTCGAACAGCTGGGTGAACAGCCACTGCTCCCAGCGGTAGTAGTCCGGCTTGCAGGTGGTGACTTCGCGCGACCAGTCGATCGCCAGGCCCAGGCTCTTCAGCTGGGTCTTCATGTAGGCGATGTTGTCGTAGGTCCACTGCGCCGGCGCGACGTTGTTCTTCATCGCCGCGTTCTCGGCCGGCATGCCGAAGGCGTCCCAGCCCATCGGCTGCAGCACGTTCTTGCCCTGCATGCGCTGGTAGCGGGCGATCACGTCGCCGATGGTGTAGTTGCGCACGTGCCCCATGTGCAGCTTGCCGCTGGGGTAGGGGAACATCGACAGGCAGTAGAACTTCTCCTGGCCGGGCTTCATGGTGGCGAGGAAGGACTGGTTCTGATCCCAGAAGGATTGCGCGGCGGCTTCGATTTCGCGGGGCTGATACTGTTCGTGCATGGCTACTGGCGCTGGAGATGAGGGCGGGGAGCCGGTTTCCGATCGACGGCGAAGGCGTCCGGGCAGAGCATGAAAAACGGACCCGCGGGAGGCGTCCAATCCGTTCATTCGTCGTACCTGGCCTGCGCACTTTTCGATACCGAACAGGCTCTTGCAGGAAACGCCGTAGCATACATGACCGGCCTTGACCGTGGGAAACCCAGATTGCCCGTCCGCCTGTCGCCCTGCTGGAAGCCGGTGCGGGCCGCGCCTAGACTGATACCTCGGATGCCGATCTCCGGTACCGGGAGGCACGATGACTGCGCAACACGAAAGCGACATCTACGCGCATCTGCTGCAGCGTATCGCGCTGGCGCTGGAAGGGGCGGAAACCGACCACGCCTTCCGCAATCACAGCTCGGTCGAGCTGGAGATCAGCGGGCTTTCGGGGATCGAGCTGGCGCTGATTCAGGCCTATCTGCAGCACGACCCCGAACTGCATGGCGGCCTGTCCGAGGGGCTCGCCGCCGCGTCTGGCCAGGAGGGAGGCGATCCGCGTTTCCCGCGCGCGCCCGGGCAACCTCCTGGCCCGCTTTCGCCGCGCGTGCTTCCCCGTTAGGCTGCGGGCACCCAGGAGGTGCCCGATGTCGATCCGCTACATCTTCAAACAACTGCTGATGCCGCCAGGCGGCCTGTTGCTACTGTTGCTGCTCGGCTGGTACCTGCGCCGGCGCGCTCCGCGGCTGTCGGCGTTGTGCCTGTTGCTCGGCTTCGGCGGGCTCTGGGCCATGAGCCTGCCCGTCACGGTAGAAAAGGGCGCGCAGTGGCTGGAGCGCCACGAGCAGCCGTTGGCGGAAGCCGACTGGCCGGCGCTGGCGCAGCAGGCCGAGGTGATCGTGGTGCTGGGCGCCGGGCAGGTGCCGGACGACCCGGCCTGGGGCGGCGTCGCCCAGCCGGCGCCGATGGCCATCGAACGCATGCGCTACGCCGCGCGACTGGCGAGAGCCTCGAAGCTGCCTCTGCTGACGTCCGGTGGCTCGCCCTACGGCCAGCCGCTCAGCGAGGCGCAGATGATGGCCGACTCGCTCGCCCGCGACTTCGGCACGCCGGTGCGCTGGCAGGAACCGGCCAGCCGCACCACCTGGGAAAACGCGCTGTTCACCGCGAAACTGCTCCGCGAGCAGGGCATCACCCGCGTGGTGCTGGTGACCCAGGCCTGGCACATGCCTCGCGCGCGCTGGAGTTTCGAGCAGCAGGGCTTGCAGGTGATCGGCGCGCCCTCCGGTTTCCTCGGGATACCGAACGGACGCCCGACCGGAGGTTGGCTGCCGGAAGGTGCCGCGGTGTGGCAAAGCGTGCAGGTGCTCAACGAGGCCATCGGCCTGCTGGCCTACCCACTGGCCTATGGTCGCCAATGAGCGGATCGCTGCGGCGCCTACCGGTGATCCGTCAGCTTTAGAGCGTCTTCGCCCAGCGGCTGGCCAGCAGCGCCCAGCCGAACAACAGACCGCAGAGGAACACCATCGGCCAGGCACGCCAGCGCAGGTACGGCGTCAGGCCCTGCATCGGTGTCACTTCGCCGTACATCACGACCTGCTGGAATTGCGGGACCTGCTCGGTGATCCGGCCGAACGGATCGATCAGCGCGCTGACCCCGTTGTTGGTCGCGCGGATCATCCAGCGGCCGGCCTCCAGGGCGCGCATCCGGGCCATCTGCAGGTGCTGCAGCGGGCCGATGGAGCGGCCGAACCAGGTGTCGTTGCTCACCGTGAGCAGCAGGTCGCTGCGGGCGGCGAGGCCCGCAGCGAATTCCGGGTAGACCACTTCGTAGCAGATGTACGGGGCGATCCTGTAACCCTTGGCCTGCAGCAGTGCCTGGTCGGCCGGGCCACGGGCGAAGTCCGACATCGGCAGGTCGAAGAAGGCGATCAGCCCGCGTAGCAGGTCCTGCAGCGGCACGTATTCGCCGAACGGCACCAGCTTCTGCTTCAGGTAGGTGCCTTCGCCCTGGCCGACCACGGTGATGCCGTTGTAGTAGCGCTGCTCGCCGCGCTCGTTGGGCTGGCGTACCGGCACGCCGGTGATCAGTGCGCTGCGGCGTTCATCGGCGAAGCGGCCCATGCTCTGCAGGTAGGGCTCGGCATAATCCTTGACCACCGGCACCGCGGTTTCCGGCCAGACCAGCAGGTCCACCGGGCGCGCCTCGACGCTGAGGTCGCGGTACAGCTTGAGCTGGGCGTTGAGGTGTTCGCGGTCCCACTTCATCTCCTGGGCGACGTTGCCCTGGATCGCCGCCACCTGCAGCGGCGTCCCCAGGGCAAGGGTCCAGGCGTGGCCCTTGAGCAGCACGCCGACCAGCCAGGGCGCCAGCAACAACGCCAGCGCGCCGGCGAAGAACGCCCGGCGTGCGCGCAGGCGCGGCAGGTTGACCAGCAGCGCGGCGCTCAGCGCCAGGACGAAGGACAGCAGCCAGACGCCACCCAGCGGTGCCAACCCGGACAGCGGGCCGTCCAGCTGGGTGTAGCCGGCATACAGCCAGGGGAAGCCGGTGAGGAACCAGCCGCGAAAGGCCTCCTGGGCCAGCCACAGCGCGGCGAAGGCCAGCGCATCGGCCAGCGGTGCCTCGCTACGGCGCAGCCAGCGCGCCCAGAGCCAGGCGGGAAGCGCGAAGAACAGCGCCACGCAGGCCGAGAAACCCACGGTGAGGAAGCCGGCCAGCGGCACGGAGGCGGCGCCGTAGTCGTGGATGCTGACGTAGATCCAGCCGGTGCCGGCCAGGTACAGGCCGAGGCCGAAACACCAGCCGCGGCGGAACGCGGCGTTCGCCGTCAGGTCGCGCAGGCCGAGGTAGAACAGGCCGATGCAGAGCAGCTGCAGGGGCCAGAAATCGAACGGGGCAAACGCCAGCGGGGTGAGGGCGCCCGCGGCCAGGGCCAGCAGGTTGCCCGGCCAGCCGGGGCGTGTGATCCAGCGCATCGTGAGTCCTTGAACGTAAATTCAGGCGGGCAAGGGTACTGGAAGCGGGAAGGGGGAGAAAGCGCGGGCACGGCGGCGCCGGTGTGCCGCTGGCGGGATGGGTCCGGCACCTCGACCCATCTCCGCCAGGGCGGAAGGGCTCAGCGCTCCAGCGGCGTCAGGCGCAGCAGGTGGATGCGCCGGCTGTCGGCATTGAGGATGCGGAAGCGGAAGGCGCCGATCTCGGTGATCTCGTTGCGCTTGGGGAGATGGCCGAAGGCATTCATCACCAGGCCGCCGACGGTGTCGAACTCGTCGTCGGAGAAGGCGCTGTGGAAGCACTCGTTGAAGTTCTCGATCGGCGTCAGCGCCTTGATCAGGAAGTCGCCGCTGGGCAACGGCTTGATGTAGCTGTCTTCCTCGACGTCGTGCTCGTCCTCGATGTCGCCGACGATCTGCTCCAGCACGTCCTCGATGGTCACCAGGCCGGCGACGCCGCCGTATTCGTCGATCACCACCGCCATATGGTTGTGGTTGGCGCGGAATTCCTTGAGCAGCACGTTGAGGCGCTTGGATTCGGGGACGAAGGTGGCCGGGCGCAGCATGTCGCGGACGTTGAAGTTCTCGCGGTCGGGCTTGAGGATCAGCGGCAGCAGGTCCTTGGCCAGCAGGATGCCGACCACATCGTCGAGGGTCTCGCCGACCACCGGGTAGCGCGAGTGGGCCGCCTCGATGATCGCCGGGAGGAATTCTTCGGGAGACTGGTTGGCGCGGATGCTGATCACCTGGGAGCGCGGCACCATGATGTCGCGAACCTGCAGGTCGGCGACCTGGATCGCGCCCTCGACGATGGACAGCGCTTCGCTGTCGAGCAGGTTGTTCTGGTGGGCTTCGCGCAGGAGTTCAAGCAGTTCCTGGCGATTCTTCGGTTCATGGACAAAGGCCTGGGTAATTTTCTCCAACCAGGATCTGTGTCCATTGCTCGATCGGTCTTCGCTCATTTTTCCTTGCTCAGTTTTCATCGCCGGCATAAGGGTCGGGATGACCCAGCTCGGCGAGCAATTCTCGTTCCAACGATTCCATTTCCTCGGCCTCGTCGTCTTCCAGGTGGTCGTAGCCCAGCAGGTGCAGGCAACCGTGGATCACCAGGTGCGCCCAGTGGGCTTCGAGGGCCTTGCCCTGTTCGGCGGCTTCCCGCTCGACCACCGGCACGCAGATCACCAAGTCGCCGAGCAGCGGTATATCCAGTAAGCCATCAGGAATATCGGCGGGAAACGACAGGACGTTGGTCGCGTAATTCTTGTGCCGCCAGGTGGCGTTCAGTTCGCGGCCCTCGTCCTCGTCGACCAGGCGGATGGTCAGCTCGGAGTCGGCGGTGCGCTGGCGCAGCGCCAGTTCGCACCAGCGGCGCAGTGCCGCCTCGTCGGGAACAGCGCCCTGGCTGGCGTTCTGCAGGTCGAGTTCAAGCATCGTCGGCGCGGGCACCCGGGTCGTTGTCGTCGCGTTGCAGCGGCGCCTGCTGGCGCTGCTCGAAACGGTCGTAGGCTTCGACGATGCGTTGCACCAGCGGGTGGCGCACGACGTCCTTGGAGATGAAGTGGGTGAAGCTGATGCCCGGCACGTCGCGCAGCACCTCGATCACATGGGTCAGCCCGGACTTGGTGCCGCGCGGCAGGTCGACCTGGGTGATGTCGCCGGTGATCACCGCGGTGGAGCCGAAACCGATGCGGGTGAGGAACATCTTCATCTGTTCCAGCGTGGTGTTCTGGCTCTCGTCGAGGATGATGAAGCTGTTGTTCAGCGTGCGTCCGCGCATGTAGGCGAGCGGGGCGATCTCGATCACCTGCTTCTCGATGAGCTTGGCCACGGTCTCGAAGCCGAGCATCTCGTAGAGCGCGTCGTACAGCGGGCGCAGGTAGGGGTCGATCTTCTGCGCCAGGTCACCGGGCAGGAAGCCGAGCTTCTCGCCGGCTTCCACCGCCGGACGCACCAACAGGATGCGTCGCACCTGTTCGCGCTCCAGCGCGTCCACCGCGCAGGCCACGGCGAGGTAGGTCTTGCCGGTGCCGGCCGGGCCGATGCCGAAGTTGATGTCGTTGTCCAGGATCGAACGCACGTAGCGCTGCTGGTTGGCGCCGCGCGGCTTGATCATGCCCTTCTTGGTGCGCAGCGCGACGCTGGAGGCGTTCTGCGCGCTCGGGTTGACCAGCTCGTCCATCCCCGACTCCTGCAGGAACAGGTGGACCATGTCCGGCGACAGCTCGCTGCTCTGGGTCTCGCGGTACAGGCGGCGCAGCAGGTTTTCCGCGGCGCGGGCGCGCTCGTTGTTGCCGACGATCTCGAACTGGTTGCCGCGGTTGCGGATTTCCAGGGCGAGGCGCTGTTCGATCAGCCGCAAGTGCTCGTCGAACTGTCCGCAGAGGTTGGCGAAGCGGCGCGCTTCAAAGGGTTCGAGGGTGAAACGATGGGGTTCGGTGGGAGCGTTCAATGTCTTTTTATGGCCGCCGGAGGCAGTGAAAGGTGGAAGAAAGGATAACCCCATGCGGGCGAGGGTGAAAGCTGCCGCCCGGCCGTGCATCGGGCCGGCGGCGCGACGGCGATGCACGGCCGCCGCGCCGCTTCGCAGCGTCGGGCGTCAGTGAACGGTGCTTTCGATCAGGCTGCCGCGCAGCGAATGCGGCAGCGCGTCGTCGATGTGCACTTCGACGAACTGGCCGATCAGCCGCGGGTTGGCGCTGCGGAAGTTGACGATGCGGTTGTTCTCGGTACGCCCCTGGAGCATGCCCGGGTCCTTCTTCGAGAAGTCGCTGACGAGGATGCGCTGGGTGCTGCCGACCATCCGCCGGCTGATCTCGAAGCCCTGCTGGCTGATCCGCGTCTGCAGGATCGACAGACGCTGCTTCTTCACTTCGTCGGGCGTGTCGTCGGGCAGATCGGCGGCCGGCGTGCCGGGGCGCGCGCTGTAGACGAAGGAGAAGGAGAAGTCGAAACCGACGTCCTGCACCAGTTTCATGGTCTGCTCGAAGTCCTTCTCGGTCTCGCCGGGGAAGCCGATGATGAAGTCCGAGCTGATGCAGATGTCCGGCACCGCTGCGCGCAGCTTGCGGATGCGCGACTTGTATTCCAGCGCCGTGTGGTTGCGCTTCATCGCCGCGAGGATGCGATCCGAGCCCGCCTGCACCGGCAGGTGGACGAACTTCACCAGCTCCGGCACTTCGGCATGGGCGGCGATCAGCGCGTCGGAGAATTCCAGCGGGTGCGAGGTGGTGTAGCGGATGCGCTCGATGCCCTCGACCTCGGCGACCACGCGGATCAGTTCGGCGAAGTCGGCGATTCGCCCGTCATGGGTCTCGCCGCGATAGCCGTTGACGTTCTGCCCCAGCAGGGTGACTTCGCGCACGCCGTGCTCGGCGAGGTGGATGACTTCGGCGAGCACGTCGTCGAACGGCCGGCTGACTTCCTCGCCGCGGGTGTAGGGCACCACGCAGAAGGTGCAGTACTTGCTGCAGCCTTCCATGATCGAGACGAAGGCGCTGGGGCCGTCGATGCGCGGCTCGGGCAGGCGGTCGAACTTCTCGATCTCGGGGAAGGAGATGTCCACCTGCGGCGTGCGCGTGCTGCGCGCGGCATCGATCATTTCCGGCAGGCGGTGCAGGGTCTGCGGGCCGAACACCACGTCGACATAGGGCGCGCGGTCGCGGATCGCCGCGCCTTCCTGGCTGGCCACGCAGCCGCCGACGCCGATCACCAGGCCGGGGTTTTCCAGTTTCAGCTCGCGCCAGCGGCCGAGCTGGGAGAACACCTTGTCCTGCGCCTTCTCGCGGATCGAACAGGTGTTGAGCAGGATCACGTCGGCTTCGGCGGGGTTCGCCGTGACTTCCAGGGCCTCGTGCTCGCCCAGCAGGTCGACCATTCGCGAGCTGTCGTACTCGTTCATCTGGCAACCGTGGGTTTCGATATAGAGCTTCTTGGTCATGGCAATGTCGGGGTGGTTAAAAAATGACCGGCGATTATAAGGGCGCCGCCGTGATCAGGCTACAGCGCGGCGGAAGGCGAGGCGGCGTTCGATTTCGCCGCGCCAGTCGGGCGGGCCGGCTGTGCTACCATGCGCGCCCCGTTTCTCCTCCCCGAGCCGCCCCGTCAGCATGAGCAAGCGCGATACCCCGATCTACAAGGTGATTTTCCTCAACCAGGGCCAGGTGTACGAGATGTACGCCAAGCAGATCTTCCAGAGCGATCTCTGGGGTTTCCTGGAAATCGAGGAATTCGTCTTCGGCGAACGCACTCAGGTGGTCGTCGACCCCAGCGAGGAAAAGCTCAAGGCGCAGTTCGAGGGCGTGGTGCGCAGCTTCGTGCCGATGCACGCGATCGTCCGCATCGACGAAGTGGAGCGTCTCGGTACGCCGAAGATCAGCGAAGCGAAGGGCGGCGGCAACGTGATGCCCTTCCCCATGCCGATGCCGGACAAGTAGGCGACCGTTCGAGGGGCCCGCCGCGCGGCGGGGCTATGGAAGCGGCGCGAACGGCGAATTGGCGCCGTCGACCGTCTGCAGGTCGGTGAGGTAGTTGCGGAAGATCTGCCCGAGCACCTGGGTGGCGATGTCCAGCTCGTCGCGACGCATCTGCGCGGCGACCAGGTCGGCGGTATCCAGCGCTTCGTCCGAACCGTTCACCGCCGCCATCTTCAGCACGATGAACGCCTGCATGTTGTTCGCCGGCACCCCTTCGCCGCGGAAGAACATGCCGCCCAGACGCAGCTGCGCGTTGGCGTGGCCCTTGAGCGAGGCCTGCTCGAACCAGTTGAGTGCCTGCTTGAGATCGCGCGGGGCGCGCTGGCCGTCGTAGTAATACTCGCCGAGTTCGAACTGCGCTTCGCTGTCGCCGCTCTGCGCCGCCTGCTGGCAGGCCGCGAGTGCTTCGGGCATGTCTTCCGGCGCGGTGTTCAGCGAGCAGCGCCCGTTGGCCGGGATCAGCAGGGAGTTGCCCCCCGCCGCGGCCAGCGCGGGAAGCAGAAGCAGCAGGCAGCCCAGGATTCGGCTGCGGCCGGTGCGGTTCATGCGAGTCGAAACGCCTCAGAAACAGAGACGGGCCCATGCCCGGCCGACAAGCGTGTCGGCACGTTCATTATGGAATAACCCGTAGCTCGCTTACAAAGCCTTTACCCGCTTTTGTGTCAGCTTTTCTTCAATTCGGCGAACGCGCGTTCGGCGGCGTCGAGGGTGATCTTCAGCTCCGCGTCGCCTTGGGCGATCGACGTGAAACCGGCCTCGAACGCGCTGGGCGCCAGGTACACGCCGCCGTCGAGCATCAGGTGGAAGAAGCGCTTGAAGCGTTCGACGTCGCTGCCCATCACGTCGTCGAAGGTGACGATGTCGTCGGCGCCGCTGAAGTACAGGCCGAACATGCCGCCGGCCTGGGTGGTGACGAAGGGAATGCCGGCCGCATCGGCGCGGTCCTGCAGGCCCTGCAGCATGCGGCTGGTGTAATCGGTCAGCTCGGCGTGGAAGCCTTCGCGCTGGATCAGCCGCAGGGTGGTCAGGCCGGCGGCCATCGCCAGCGGATTACCGGACAGCGTGCCGGCCTGGTACACCGGGCCGAGCGGGGCGATGCGCTCCATGATCGCGCGCTTGCCACCGAAGCAGCCGACCGGCATGCCGCCACCGATGATCTTGCCGAAGGTGGTCAGGTCCGGAACGATGCCGTAGTGCGCCTGGGCGCCGCCGAGGGCGACGCGGAAGCCGGTCATCACTTCGTCGAAGATCAGCACCACGCCGTGCTCGTCGCACAGCTCGCGCAGGCCTTCGAGGAAACCGGGTGCCGGCGGCACGCAGTTCATGTTGCCGGCGACCGGTTCGACGATGATGCAGGCGACCTCCTGGCCGACCTCGGCGAGCATCGTCTTCACCGCTTCGATGTCGTTGAACGGCAGGGTCAGCGTGTGTTTGGCGAAGGCGGCCGGAACACCCGCCGAACTCGGTACGCCCTGGGTCAGCAGGCCGGAGCCGGCTTTCACCAGCAGGCTGTCGGAGTGGCCGTGGTAGCAGCCTTCGAACTTGATGATGCTGTCGCGGCCGGTAAAGCCACGCGCCAGGCGGATCGCGCTCATGGTCGCCTCGGTCCCGGAGCTGACCATGCGGACCATCTCCATCGACGGCACCAGGCGGCAGACGAGGTCGGCCATCTCGGTTTCCATGGCGGTCGGCGCGCCGTAGGAGAGGCCGTGCTCGAGCTGTTTGCGAACCGCGTCGAGCACGTCCGGATGGCTGTGGCCGAGGATCATCGGCCCCCAGGAGCCGACGTAGTCGACGTAGCGCTTGTCGTCCTCGTCGATCACGTAGGCGCCGGCGGCGTGCTTGAAGAACAGCGGGGTGCCGCCGACGCTCCGGAAGGCGCGGACCGGCGAGTTGACGCCGCCGGGGATGTGTTTCTGGGCGTTGGCGAACAGGGTTTCGGAACGGGACATGCGGGGCCTCTCGGAAGTCGGCGGGCGGATCAGCGTGGCTCATCCGCCGAAAGGGTCAGGGGGTGGCGAACAAGGCACTGAAGGCGTGGGCGCGACGCTCGACTTCCGCAGCGTTTTCGGCGCTGAACAGGGCGTGGATCACCGCCACCAGGCTGGCGCCGTGGGCGATCAGCGAGGGGGCGTTGTCGAGCGTCACGCCGCCGATGGCGACGATCGGCAGGCCGGCGAGCTGGCGGGCCTGGGCCAGCAGCTCGAGGCTGGCAGCCGGTGCGCCCGGCTTGGTATTGGAATCGAAGAAACGACCGAAGGCGACGTAGCTGGCGCCTTCGCGGATGGCCTGCTCGGCGAGGTCGAGGCGCGCATGGCAGGTCGCGCCGATGATCGCCTTGCGGCCGAGCAGGGCACGCGCCGCGGCCAGGGAACCGTCGCCCTGGCCGAGGTGCAGGCCGACGCCCAGGCGTGCGGCGAGCTCGGCGTCGTCGTTGATGATCAGCTGCGCGCCGTGGCGGGCGCAGAGTTCGCGCAGCGCCTCGGCTTCGCGCAGGCGGCGGGCGTCGTCGCTGGATTTGTCGCGGTACTGCAGCAGCCGGGCGCCGCCCTTGAGCGCCGCTTCGACGTAGGGCAGCGATTTGCCGCCGGCGAGCAACTGGCTGTCGGTGATGGCGTAGAGGCCGCGCAGTTTCATGACGGCCGGCTCACGAGCAGAAATCCAGCGGCAGGCGGCGTGGCACGTACTGGCCCTTGCCCGGCGCCTCGGCGTCGCGCAGCGTGCGCCAGGTGTAGGTCAGCGCCGTCTGCACCGCGCTGGCGAGGTCTTCGCCAAGGGCCAGGCGCCCGGCCAGGGCGCTGGCGAGGGTGCAGCCAGAACCGTGGTAGCTGCCCGGCAGGCGCTCGCAGGTGAAGCTGTGGCGGGCGCCGTCGCGGGAGTAGAGGCGGTTGTGCACCTGCTGCTCGTCGCCGTGGCCACCGGTGATCAGCAGGTGGCGGCAATAGGGCAGCAGCTTTTCGGCGCACTCGTCGGCGCTGCCGTCGGGCAGTTCGGCGAGGATGCGCGCTTCGGGGAGGTTGGGCGTGGCGATGGCGGCGATCGGCAGCAGCCGCTCGCGCATCGCGAAGCCGACGTCGTCCTTGCCCAGGGCTCCGCCGCCGCCTGCGCGCAGTACCGGGTCGCAGACCAGCGGCACGCCCGGCAGTGAGCGCATCACTTCGAGGACGGTTTCGACCATCTCCACCGAGCCGAGCATGCCCAGCTTTACCGCGGCGACCGGCAGATCCGCGATCACCGCATGCGCCTGGGCGAGCACCCATTCGCGGTCGAGCACGCGAAAATCGACGACGTCGACGGTGCTCTGCACGGTCAGCGCAGTGACGGTCGGGGCGGCGTGGCAGCCTTGGGCGAGCAGGGCTTCGATGTCGGCCTGCAGGCCGGCACCACCACTGGGGTCATGCCCGGAGAGGCAGAGGACAACGGGGCGAGAGGGCATATTCATGGTGCGCGAGCTTATCACTAAACGCTCGGCGGAGGACCTCCAGGCGGCTGCCGCGACAGGGGCCAGTGCCCGCGCGCGGGCCTGCGCCGTCGGCGGCGGACTGGTACAGTTCGCCGCTTTCTCACCCGACCGACCGGCTGCGCTCCTCCGGGAAGCGCTCCTGTCACCGGCCGTTTTGTGCAGGACGTATGCGGCAACTCCTCCTCTACATCCTTTGCCTGTTGCCGAGCCTGGCAACGGCAATCAGCTTCGACGAACGAACCGAGAGCGTCCCGCTGGGGCGCGCGATGGCGGTTTTCGAGGACCCGCGCGGCGAGGTCGGCATCGAAGAGATCAGCTCGTCCGCCTTCGACGGCAAATTCCGCGCGCATGACCAGGACGTGCTCAACGCCGGTTATTCGCATTCGGCGTTCTGGCTGCGCGTGGACCTGGAATACCAGCCGCACGGCGCCGGCGATGCGCGCGACTGGCTGCTGGAACTGGCCTATCCGCCGCTCGACGACCTGCAGCTCTACCTGGCCGACGCCGAAGGCCGCTACCGGCTGGCGCGCCACACGGGCGACGGCCTGCCGTTCGCCAGCCGCGAGCTGAAGCAGAACAACTACCTGTTCCGCCTCGGCCTGCAGCCCGGTCAGCCCATGCGCGTCTACCTGCGGCTGAAAAGCGAGGGTTCGATCCAGGCGCCGCTGACGCTGTGGGCGCCGCATGCCTATCTCGAAGGCCAGACCGGCCGCGTCTACCTGCTCGGGATCATCTACGGCGTGCTGCTGGTGATGCTCTTCTACAACCTGTTCATCTTCCTCAGCGTCCGCGACGTCAGCTACCTCTACTACATCCTCTACATCGCCTCGTTCGGCCTCTACCAGGTGTCGGTGAATGGCGCCGGCATCCAGTATCTCTGGCCGGACAACCCCTGGTGGGCGAACGCGTCCACGCCGTTCTTCATCGGTGCCACGGCGCTGTTCGGCGGCCAGTTCGCCCGGCGTTTCCTGCGTATCCTGCAGTATTCGCTGCCGCTCGATCGCCTGCTGCGCGCGCTCATGGTCAGCGCCGCGCTGGTCATGCTGCTGTCGCTGTGCAGCAGCTACGCCATCGCCCTGCGCCTGGCCACGCTGCTGGCGTTGGCGTTCACCGTCACGGTGTTCGCCGCCGGCGTGCTGGCCTGGGCGCGCGGGATGCAGGTGGCGCGGTATTTCACCCTGGCCTGGAGCGCCTTCCTCGGCGGCGGACTGATCAACACGCTGATGGTGCTCGGCTACCTGCCCAACGTCTTCTTCACCATGTACGCCAGCCAGATCGGTTCGGCGCTGGAGGTCGGCCTGCTGTCGCTGGCGCTGGCCGACCGGATCAACGCGCTGAAGGAGGAGCGCACCGGCATCCTGCAGGCGGCCGAGCGGAAACTGCAGGCGCTCAACGCCGAGCTGGCGGCGGGCAATCGCCTCAAGGACGAGTTCCTCGCCACCCTGACCCATGAGCTGCGCACGCCGATGAACGGCGTGATCGGTTCGCTGGACCTGTTGCAGACGGTGCCGCTGGACACCGAGTCGGCGCTCTACCGCAAGACCGCGGCCGATTCGGCGCGCGCGCTGCTGGGCATGATCGACGACCTGCTGGCGCTCACCGAGCTGCAGGCCGGGCGCCTGCGCGCCGTGCGCGAGCCGTTCAGCCTCGGCGGGCTGCTCGACGCGCTGCGCGGCACCTACGCGGCGCGTGCCGAGGACAAGGGCCTGCGCTTCTCCCTCGAGCGTCAGCCTGGCCTCGAAGAGGTGCTCGAGGGCGACGCGCAGAAGATCGCCCAGTGCCTCGGCCACCTGCTCGACAACGCGATCAAGTTCACCGCACGCGGCGGCGTGGTGCTGCGCGTGGCGCGCGAAAGCGACGCCGCGGGCCACCTGAGCTTCGTCGTCAGCGACAGCGGGATCGGCTTCGTCACGCCGGCCGATGGCTCGCTGTACCAGCATTTCAAGCAGCTCGACGGGTCACTGACCCGCAGCTACGGCGGCCTGGGCATCGGCCTGGCGTTGTGCCGCCAGCTCGCCGGACTGCTCGGCGGCGAACTGCGCCACCAGTCCCTGCCAGGCCGCGGCAGCCGCTTCGAGCTGAGGCTGCCGCTGGCGTCCGGCGTCCGTCACACGACCGGCACGGCGGCCGACGCCGTTGCGCCGCGACGTCCGGCCGATTGCCGGGTATTGCTGGTGGAAGAGGACACGGTCAGCCGCCTGGTGTCGCGCGGCATGCTGCTCAAGCTGGGCTACCAGGTGTTCACCGTCGACAACGGCGAGCAGGCCTTCGAGCTGCTCGCACTGGAGCCGGTGGATGCGCTGCTGATCGATTGCGCCGCGCCCGGCGATGACGCCCATGCCACCTGTCGGCGCCTGCGCCAGCGGTCGGAGTACGCCAGGCTGGTGCTGCTGGGCATGGTCGATGCGCCGCAGGCCGCTGCCCGAGAGCATTGCCTGGCGGCGGGGATGGACGATTGCCTGGGCAAACCGATGCGCTTCGAGGAGCTGCAGCGGCTTCTTCGCCGCGCGCTGCTCAACCGAACCAACCGGGTGGGGTCAGAAGAACAATCGGCCGGCGGCGACGCCCTCTGCCGTACGTCGGGATGAATGCCTTGGCGGAGTAAGGCCTGCGCTTTGGCCGATCTCCCGCTTTCGCAAACATCTGAACGCTGGTTCACTTCTTGTGAAGCAATCGGGAGCCACCCATGGCCTACCGCACCACCCCCGCCCGCATGGATCGCGATGAGCAGCTGCGCCAGCGCATTCTCGACTGCGCCCTGAGTCGGGTGGCCGGCGGCGGTTTCGCCAGCCTGACCATGGTCGCCCTGGCCGACGACGTCGGCATCGCCACCGGCAGCCTGTACCGCCATTTCCACAGCAAGGGCGAGCTGGCGGCGGAGGTGTTCGCCAGCGCCAGCGGCCGCGAGGTCGAGGCGCTGCGCGAGGTGTTGAGGGGCGACGGCGATCCGGCGGCGCGCCTGGCGCACGGCGTCCGGCAGTTCGCCGCGCGGGCCTGGAGCAGCCGTTCGCTGGCCTTCGCCCTGATCGCCGAGCCGGTGGAGGCGGAGGTGGACGAGCAACGCCTGCTCTACCGCGAAGCCTATGGTGAGCTGTTCTGCGAGCTGCTGGAGGAAGGCGCGGCGCAGGGCGCGTTCCAGGTCGCGCAACCGCGAGTGATCGCCGCGTGTCTGGTGGGCGCGATTGCCGAATCGCTGGTCGGTCCGCTGTCGCCGCCCGCCTGGGCGGCGCGCGAGGCCGGTCGGCCGTCCGTTGAACTGGCCGTGGTCAGCGATGCCCTGACCACTTTCTGTCTGCGCGCTGTCGGCGCCAAGGAGCCCCATCCGTGAATTCCCCTCAGTCCGCGTTCAGTGCCCTCGGCGAAACCCACGAGGTCTTCAACCAGGTGCCGCCGCTGGACGGCGCCAACCTCTACCGCCTCGACCTGCCGTTGCAGGAGTGGGTGCACCGCTTCCAGGGCGGCTGGGCCGAGGACCGTCTGCAGGCATACGGAGCGCTGGCCGGCGGGCCGCTGATGGCGGCGGGTTTCCTCGCTAACGAGAACAAGCCGGTGTTCAAGAGCCATGACCGCTATGGCCAGCGCATCGACCTGGTGGAATTCCATCCGGCCTACCACGAGCTGATGCGCACGGCCATCGAGCACGGCATCCCGTCGCTGCCCTGGACCGACCCGCGCGCCGGCGCCCACGTGGCCCGGGCCGGGCTGAGTTACCTGCACTCGCAGGCGGAGTCCGGCAGCGGCTGTCCGCTGACCATGACCTTCGCCAGCGTGCCGGCGCTGCAACTGCAGCCGGATATCGCCGCCCAGTGGCTGCCGCGCGTCCTCGCCACAGAATACGACCCGCGCAACCTGCCGATGGAGCGCAAGGCTGGCGTCACCCTCGGCATGGCCATGACCGAGAAGCAGGGCGGCACCGACGTGCGCGCCAACACCACCCGCGCCCACGCCCTCGGTGCCGGCGGGCCGGGCCAGGCCTACGAACTGGTCGGCCACAAGTGGTTCTGCTCGGCGCCGATGTGCGACGCCTTCCTGACCCTGGCCTACACCGACAAGGGCCTGACCTGCTTCCTGCTGCCGCGCCACCGCCCGGACGGCACGCGCAACGCCTTCTACATCCAGCGTCTGAAGAACAAGCTGGGCAACTGGTCGAACGCCTCCAGCGAGGTGGAATACCGTGGCGCGCTGGCCTGGATGATCGGCGAGGAAGGCCGCGGCGTGCCGACCATCATCGAGATGGTCGGGATGACCCGCTTCGATTGCATGGTCGGTTCCAGCGCGCTGATGCGCCAGGCGCTGAGCCAGGCCACGCACCACTGCGCGCACCGTCAGGTCGGCGGCCGCCTGCTGGCCGAACAGCCGCTGATGCGCAACGTGCTGGCTGACCTCGCCCTGGAAAGCGAGGCCGCGCTGGCGCTGAGCCTGCGCATGGGCCACGCGCTGGACAACGCCGACGACGCCCAGGAAGCGACCTTCGCCCGCCTGGTGACCGCGGTCGGCAAGTACTGGATCTGCAAGCGAGCGCCGGGAATGATCGCCGAAGCCTCGGAATGCCTGGGCGGCGCCGGTTACGTCGAGGAAACCATCCTGCCGCGGTTGTACCGCGAGGCGCCGGTCAACTCGATCTGGGAAGGCTCCGGCAACGTGCAGTGCCTGGACGTGCTGCGCGCGCTGTCGAAAGAGGCCGGCGTGCTCGACGCGCTGTTCGCCGAACTCGGCGACGGCCACGGTGATGCCCGTCTGCGCGCGCATATCGAGCGCCTGGCGAAGAACTTCCGCGATACCGACGACATCCAGTACCGCGCCCGCCAGCTCACCGAAGACGTGGCCGTCGGCCTGCAGGCCAAGCTGCTGCTGGAGGCCGGCAACGCCGTGGTCTCCGACGCCTTCATCGCCAGCCGCCTGGGCGACGGCGGCCGCGAGTACGGCACCCTGCCACGCGGCGTGGATAGCGAGGCGCTGCTGGCGCGCAGCACTCCGCATCTGTTCTGAGTGCGGCGGACGTCTCGCCCGCGAGACGTCAGTGCAGGACGCTGTGGAGGAACTGCTGCGTGCGGGCTTCCTTCGGCGCGGTGAACATCTGCGACGGCGGCCCCATTTCGACGATCCGGCCGTCCGCGAAGAACACCACCCGATCCGCCACTTCGCGGGCGAAGCCCATCTCGTGCGTCACCACGATCATGGTCATGCCTTCCGCGGCCAGGCCCTTCATGACGTTGAGCACGTCGCCGACGGTCTCCGGGTCGAGCGCCGAGGTCGGCTCGTCGAACAGCAGCAGGCGCGGCTTCATCGCCAGCGCGCGGACGATGGCGACGCGCTGCTGCTGGCCGCCGGACAGCTCCGACGGATAACCGTCGGCCTTGTGCTGCAGGCCCACCCGCTCCAGCAACGCCAGCGCCTCGCGCTCGGCATCCGCGCGCGACGCCCGCTTGAGCTTGACCGGCGCGAGCGTCATGTTCGCCAGCACCGTCATGTGCGGAAACAGGGTGTAGTCCTGGAACACCATGCCGACGTCCTCCCGCAGGCGGGCCAGCGCCCGGCGGTTTCCCGCCTGGATCGATTCGCCGCCGTCGATGACGACGCTGCCAGCGCTGGGCTCTTCGAGGCTGTTCAGGCAGCGGATGAAGGTCGATTTCCCCGAGCCGCTGGGGCCGATGATCACCACCACCTCGCCCTCGCTGACGTCCAGGTCGACGCCCTTGACCACCTCATGCTCCCCGAAGTACTTGTGCAGGTCGCGCACGGTGAGCATCGGCTTCATAGGCCGGCCTGCGCCCGGGTCGCCGCCTGCAGCCGCTCATGCGCCGCCGCGAGGCGGTCGCGGCGGGCCTGGTTGGCCTGGCGCTCCAGCCCGATGCGTTGATTGGCGCGGATCAGGCTGGGCTCCAGCGAGAGCAGCGAGGGGCCGCCGGCGGAGGTGCGCGCCTGCACGTTGGCGGTGGGGTCGAGGCAGTCGCGTACCTTGTCCGCGGGCAGGTTCAGCGGGTGGCCGAGCTGCTCCAGCGCGCAGACGTCCACCATCGCCGTGTCGATGCGGTGCGCCGGAATCCCCGCGTCCATCGCCAGGCGCACCGCGCCGCCGACGACGTGGTGCGCCTCGCGGAACGACAGGTCCGCCTCGCGCACGATCAGGTCCGCCAGCGCGGTGGCGGTGGAGAAGTCCTCGCCGGCCCGTTGCACCGCCAGTCGTGCGTTCGGCGTCGCCGTGCGCAGCACCAGGTCGAGCAGCTTCAGGCAGCGCAGGCTCTCTTCCGCCGCCTCCCAGAAGCTGCGGGTGCCTTCGCGGTTGGCGTCGCCGGTGTGGGAAAAGTTGCTGCCCTTGATGGTGGTGCTGGCGCCCATCAGCAGGCCGACGATGTGCCCACTGCGGCCCTTGAGGTATTCCAGGACGGTCGGGTTCTTCTTCTGCGGCATGATGCTGGAGGTCGCCGCGACGCTGTCGGGGAAGTCGATCAGGCTGAACTCGTGGGTGCTCCAGACGAAGTAGTCCTGCGCCACGCGGCTCCAGAACACCGACAGCAGGCTCAGGTGGGACAGGCTTTCGAGAATGAAGTCACGCGAGCCCACGGCGTCCAGGGCGTTGTCCAGATAACCGTCGAAGCCCAGCAGCTCGGCGGTGCGCGCACGGTCGATCGCGAACGGAGTGCCGGCGAACGCGGCGGCGCCCAGCGGGCTCTGGTTCATCGATTCGAGGGTCTGGGTCAGTCGCCGGCAATCGCGCTCCAGCGCCTGCTCGACCGCCGACAGGTAGAACCCGTAGGTGATCGGCTGGGCCGGCTGCAGGTGGGTGTACCCCGGCATGACCACGGTAGCGAACGCCTCGGCCCTGTCCAGCGCGGTCTGGCGTACCTGGATCAGCGCGTCGATGAGGTCCATCAGGACTTCCCGGCAACGCAGGCGGTCCAGTGTGGCGAGCATGTCGTTGCGGCTGCGCCCGGTGTGCAGGCGGCCGCCGATGTCGGCGCCGATCTGCTCGATCAGGTGCGCCTCGTAGTTGAAATAGGCGTCCTCGCGGGAGGGGTCGAGGGTCACCGCGGCCGGCCCGGCCGCCTCCATGTCCAGCACGCCCCTGGCCAGCACAGCCGCATGTTCTTCGCGAATCAGGCCGCGCTCGGCGAGCATGACGATGTGCGCCTTGTTGACGTCGCCCAGATTGGCGAAGCCGTCGGCGAAACCTTCCAGGCGCGGCCGGTAGATGTACTCGTTGACCTCCGGGGCGGTGGCTTCCTTCAGGCGCCGACTGACTTTGGATTCTTGCATCATGAAACCCCCTGGTTTTTGGTACGCATCGCCGGGCGGCCCAGGCGGCGTTCGAGATAGCGGCTGAGCCAGCTCAGCGACGAACAGATGACGAAGTACACCAGCAGAACGCCGCCGTAGACGGTGAACGCCGGGCTGACGCCGGTCATCACTGTGGCGCGTTCGATGATGATCTGGCCGACCTTGAGGAACTCGCTGACCCCCACCAGGGCGCCCAGCGAGGTGGCCTGGACGAGCATCGTCAGCAGGCCGGTGTAGGCCGGCAGGATCGCCCGCATCGACTGCGGGGCGATCACGTGCAGGTAGATCTGCCAGGGCCGCAACCCCAGCGTCCAGGCGCTCTTCCACTGGTGGCGGGGCACCGATTCGAGGCCGCCGCGGACGATTTCGATGCCGTTGGCGCTGCCCCACAGGGTCAGCCCGGTGGTGACGGCGGCGAACGGGCTGAGGTCCAGGCCCAGCATCGGCGCGCCGAAGAAGATGAAGAACACGTTGACGATCAGCGGGATCGAGCGGAACAGCTCGACGTAGGCATGGATGAGCGTGCGCAGCACGCGGTTGCGCAGGGTCGCCAGCACGCCGAACACCGACGAAATCAGGGTGGTGAACAGCAGGACCACCAGCGCCAGGCGCAGCGTCATCCATAACCCTTTGGAGACGAACCCCCAGTTCTCGATGAGGATGTTCATGGCGGCCTCAGTGCTGGAAAGGACGTTGCAGGTGGGCGGCCAGGCGCCCGGTCAGCGCTGCCAGGACTGCCACCAGGGCCAGGTAGATGACACAGATCGCGCTGAACATCTCGATCGCGCGAAAGTCCGTGGCGATCCGGTCCACCGCGACGAAGGTCAGCTCCGCCAGGCCGATCGCCTGCAGGTAGGAGGAGTTCTTCAACAGCGAAATCGCCGTGTTGAGCATCGCCGGAAGGCTGGTGCGAAACGCGATGGGCAGCGCCACCAGGCCGAAGTAATGGATCGGCTTGAGGCTCAGGGCCATGCTCGCCTCACGCATGCCGTACTCGACCGTGGCCAGGCCGCCGCGCACGTTTTCCACCTGGTAGGCGCCGGCCCACAGCGACAGGCACAGCACGCCCGACCAGAACAGCGAGAGCTCCATGCCGATGGCCGGCAGGCCGTAGAAGATGAAGAACAGCTGCACCAGGATCGGCGTGTTGCGGATCAGCTCCACGTACAGGGCGACGAACTGCGCCAGCAACGGGATCTTCATCGCCCGTGCGGCGCCGCCGAGAACACCGATGACCAGCGAGGCGGCGATGGCCAGCAGCGACACCCGCAGGGTCATCAGCACGCCGTCCAGCAGCGCCGGCCATTGCGCCAGCAGGTAGTCGAAATCGAAGTCCATCGGCGGCCGACGCTCAGAGCGCTTCGGCAGGTTTGGCCTGCTCGAAGACGCTCAGGTAGTAGCTCTGGATGTTTTCCGGCACGTACTGCTGGACCCAGACGCGGAACAGTTTTTCCTCGTGCATGCGCGCCACCGCGGCGCTCAGGTAGTCGCGCCAGGCCGCCTCGTTCTTGCGCACGCCGATGGCGGCGTCGGATATCTGGAACGGCTCGTTGAGCAGGCGCGCATTCTTGTCGTTGTCGGCCACCACGACCAGGGTCGCCGCGTCGTGGGTGTAGGCGTCGGCGCGTCCCTGGCGGAAGGTCTGCAGCGCATCGGCGGCGCTGTTCATGCGCAGGGTCTTCACCTCGGGCATGTGGTCCTCGAACCACTTGGCCTGCACCGAGCCCTTCAGGGTGGCGAGGGTCTTGCCGTTCAGGTCGGTGATCTTCCTGATCGGGCTGTCCTTCTTCACCACCACGTCGCTGGCGCCCCAGCGATAGGGCGTGGTGAAGTCGATGACGCGCTGGCGCTCGGGGGTCACGCCGAGGGTCGCGATGAGGAAGTCGACCTTGCGCCCAAGCAGTTGCGGCACCCGGTTCTCGGCGGTGACGCAGGTGAAGGTCACCTTGTCCTTCGAGCCCAGCGCCCAGAGCGCGATTTGCCTGGACATCTCCACCTCGACCCCGGCGAACTCGCCGCTTCCATCCTGGAAGCCGTAGGGAGGCTGGTCGCAGCGCACGCCCGCGCGCAGCTGGCCGGCTTCCTTGATGTCGTCGGGAACGGCAGGCAGGTCGGCGGCATGCAGCTGAGTCAGTCCCGCCAGGGACACGCAGGAAAAGGCCAATGCGGTGCGAAGGGTCTTGAAGGAAAACGACATGGTGCCTCCTGGTCAACGTTCAGCATCGCGTGCACCGGGCACTGCGACGCATGATTTCAGGGCAGGAACCGAGACGGGACTCGGTGCAAGGGACGGGCTCGTACTTCTCCGGACAGCGCATCCATCTGCGCGGTTGCATCGCTGCCGAGAACAGTTATAAGGCCTCTGGTTCATGCCAACAAATGACAATACAGTGGGGGCTCATACGGAATTGATATGGTCTGCCCATGAATTTCAAACAGGTCGAAGCCTTCCGCGCCGTGATGTTGAGCGGCTCGATGACCGCCGCCGCCGAGTCGCTGCACACCTCGCAACCCAACATCAGCCGGCTGATCGCGCAGCTGGAGCGGCAGAGCGGCTTCCGCCTGTTCGAGCGCCTGGGCGGACGGCTGCTGCCCACCGACGAGGGAACGGCGCTGTTCGCCGACGTCGAGCGCGCCTTCATCGGCCTGCACAGCCTGGAGCAGTCGGCGCAGAACATTCGCCGCGCCGGCACCGGGCGCCTGCGCATCGCCGCCGTGCCTTCGCTCTCGCTGACCCTGCTGCCGCGGGTGATCCAGCGCTTTCGCGCGGAGAACCCGGAGGTGGCGATCTCGATCCATACCAACGACTCGCCGACGGTCGCGCATTGGGCCGCCTCGCAGTTCTGCGACCTCGGGCTGGCGTCCTATGTGGGCAAGGAGTTTCCCGGCGTGAAAAGCCAGGCCATCTGCGATGTGCCGGGAGTCTGCGTGTTCCCCAAGGGGCATCGGCTGGGCGCCCTCGATTCGGTGGGGCCGGAGGACCTGAAGGGCGAGGAGTTCATTTCGCTGTCGCAGAACGACGGTTCGCGCGCGCGGGTGGACCGGGTGTTCCCGGACGGCAAGGGCCAGCGCAAGCTGAACCTGGAAACGCCCTACGCGGCGACCATCTGCTCGCTCGTCGCGCTCGGCCTGGGCGTGAGCATCGTCAACCCGATGGTGGCGATGGAATATTTGCACCGGGATATCGAGACCCGCCCGTTTTATCCGCAGATTCGCTTCCCGACCTATCTGCTGTTGCCGGTGGACCGGCCGCAGAGCGTGCTGACCCAGCGCTTCGCGCAACTGATCCACGAAATGCTCACCGCCGCGTCGAAAGACTGGCTGTGAGCGGGTGCCGGCGGGGAATGAAATGGCCGTGCCGGCGTCCAAAGCGCTCGTCCGCGCGAGCCCGCCCGCGGGCCGGATCGAAACCGGCCGTGCGCAGGACCCTCCGCTTCAGGTAACGTCATCACATGCCCCCAACCCCTGGTTCCGTCGACTTCGCCGGAATCACGCGCCTCGGAAAGCTCAATGTCCCTACGAAACACGATCAATGCCTCGGTATCGCCCAAGGGCAGCCTGGAAACCCTCTCCCAGCGTGAAGTGCAGCAACTGCGTGAAACCGGCTCCGGCAGCGTGTACGCGCTGTTCCGCCAGTGCGCGCTGGCGATCCTCAACACCGGGTCGCACAGCGACAACGCCAAGACCATCCTGGAGGCCTACCCGGACTTCGAGGTGAAGATCCACCAGCAGGACCGCGGCATTCGCCTGGAGCTGCTCAACGCGCCGGCCGATGCCTTCGTCGACGGCGAGATGATCGCCAGCACCCGCGAGATGCTCTTCAGCGCACTGCGCGACATCGTCTACACGCAGAGCGAGCTGGAGAACCAGCGCGTCGACACCGAGACTTCGCAGGGCCTCACCGACTACGTCTTCCACCTGCTGCGCAACGCCCGCACGCTGCGCGCCGGGGTCGAGCCGAAGATTGTCGTGTGCTGGGGCGGGCATTCGATCAGCAGCGAGGAATACAAGTACACCAAGCGCGCCGGCCACGAGCTGGGCCTACGCGGGATGGACATCTGCACCGGCTGCGGTCCCGGCGTGATGAAGGGGCCAATGAAGGGCGCGACCATCTCCCATGCCAAGCAGCGCATCCTCGGCGGTCGCTATCTGGGCCTGACCGAGCCGGGCATCATCGCCGCCGAGGCGCCGAACCCGATCGTCAACGAGCTGGTGATCCTGCCTGACATCGAGAAGCGCCTGGAGGCCTTCGTCCGTGTCGGCCACGGCATCATCATCTTCCCCGGCGGCGCCGGCACGGCGGAGGAATTCCTCTACCTGCTGGGCATCCTCATGCACCCGGACAACGCCGAGCTGCCGTTCCCGCTGATCCTTACCGGGCCGAAGAGCGCCGAAACCTACCTGCAGCAACTGCACGCGTTCATCGGCGACACCCTCGGCGAGGCGGCGCAGAAGCGCTACACGCTGATCGTCAACGACCCGACGGAAGTCGCCCGGCAGATGGCTGCGGGGATCAAGGCGGTCCAGCAGTTCCGCCGCGAGCGCAACGACGCCTTCCACTTCAACTGGCTGCTGAAGATCGACGGCAGCTTCCAGCATCCGTTCGAGCCGACCCACGCCAACATGGCCGGCCTCAACCTGACCCGCAACCAGCCGTTGCACGAACTGGCCGCGAACCTGCGCCGGGCCTTTTCCGGCATCGTCGCCGGCAACGTCAAGGCCCACGGCATCCGTCTGATCGAGGAGCATGGCCCCTACGAGATCAGCGGCGACAGGGACATCATGCAGACCCTCGACCGCCTGCTGCAGGCCTTCGTCGAACAGCACCGCATGAAGCTGCCGGGCGGCAGCGCCTACGTGCCCTGTTACCGAGTGGTGACCTGATCGGCGCTGCGGCGCTGAACAAGCGCTCGGACGGTATCGCCGCAGCGCCGGGGCTTCGCTCCCCTCTCCCGTTCACGGGAGAGGGGCCGGGGGAGAGGGGGCTTTACCCGACGCCTATCAGCGAATGATCTCCGCCAGCATCTGCCGGTCGATGTTGGCGCCACTGAGGATCACCGCGGCGCGGCCGTCGCGGTTGATCTCGCGTTCCTGCATCAGTGCGGCGAGGGCGGCGGCACCAGCGCCTTCGGCCAGGTTGTGGGTGTCCTCGTGGAGCACGCGGATCGCCGTGCGGATTTCCTCGTCGTCGACCCGCACGATGCGCGCGGCGCCGGCGCGGATGATCTCCAGCGCCTCGGCCTGCGGGTCGCGGCAGGCCATGCCGTCGGCGAAGGTGTCGGCGCGTTCGGTGCGGCGAATCTCGCCGGCCTCGAAGCTCTGCGCATAGGCGTCCGCGCCACGCGCGACGACCCCGACGATCTCGGTGCCAAGGCCGAGCAGGTCGCGGGTGCGGATCAGCCCGCAGATGCCCGAACCCATGCCGATCGGCACGTACACGCGGTCCAGCGGCGGCGCCGCCTCGAACAGCTCCAGCGCATAGGTGGCCACGCCGCGCACCAGGTCCGGGTGCAGCGCGGGCACGAAATGCAGGCCCTCGTCGCGGGCCATGCGCGCGGCCAGCGCACGGGCTTCGTCGAAGTCGCGACCCTGCTCGATCACCTCGGCGCCGAACGCGCGCATCGCCGCGTTCTTCTCCCGCGCATTGCCCTCCGGCACCAGGATGCGCAGCGCCAGCCCGGCGTGGCGGGCGGCCAGCGCGAGGCTCTGGCCGTGGTTGCCGCGGGTGGCGGTGATCAGCCCGCGAAGCTCCGGCTGCCGGCGGCGCAGGCTGTCGACGTAGACCAGCCCGCCGCGCAGCTTGAAGGCCCCGGTGGGGTTGTGGTTCTCGTGCTTGACCCAGACCTCGCAGCCGGTCCGCTCGGCCAGCAACGGCCAGGCGATCTGCGCGGTGGGCGGGACGAGGGGACGGATCAGGTGGGCGGCATCGCGCAGTTGCTGCAGGTCGAACATCGGTTTTCTCCGTGGGTTTGACCCGATGCTACGGCGCGCGCATTGTATGGGTAAATCCTTATATTGCATGGCAGACAATGTGGCTTCCTGAGCTCGATACCGCCAACCAGCCGACCTACCTAGCGCTGGTCGAGGCGATCTCCACGGCGATCCGCAGCGGCGAACTGGCCTGCGGCGCGCGCCTGCCGCCGCAACGGCGGCTGGCCTGGGCGCTGGGCATCAATCCGAGCACGGTGATGCAGGCCTACCGCGAGGCGGCGCGCCGGCACCTGGTCTCCGGCGAGGTCGGCCGTGGCACCTACGTGCTTGCCGACAGCCGCGAGGCGAGCCTGTTCCTGCTCAAGCAGCCGCCGGCCGACAGCGAACGCATCGACCTGTCGACCAACGTGCCGGTGACCGATGCGGACAACCGCGATCTGTCGCAGACCCTTGCCCGGCTGGCCGCGCGCGGCGAACTCGACGCGCTGCAGAGCTATGCGCCGGCGGCCCTGGTGATGCGCGGGCGAATCGCCGCCAGCCAGTGGCTGCAGGGGCGCGGCCTGGACTGGCCGGCGTCGCGCGTGCTGCTCTGCGCCGGCGCCCAGCAGGGCGTGTCCGCGGCGCTGCTGTCGCTCTGCGAGGCTGGCGAGCCGCTGCTCGCCGAGGCGTTCACCGCGCCCGGCATCAAGGGCGCGGCGCGGCAGTTGCGCCTGCCGCTGCACGGCGTGGCGATGGACCGCCACGGCATCCTGCCGGAGGACCTGGACCGCCAGGTGCGCGCCACCGGGGCGCGGGTGCTGGTGCTCACGCCGTGCCTGCAGAACCCCACCGGCGCCTGCATGGATGCCGAGCGGCGCGCGCGCGTCGCCGAGGTGATCGAGCGCCACGGCCTGTGGCTGATCGAGGACGACGTGTACGGCGCGCTGAGCGACCAGCCGCCGCTGGCGCAGCGGCTGTCCGAGCGCTGCCTGCTGGTGACCAGTCTGTCGAAGACCGTTTCACCGGGACTGCGCCTGGGTGTCATCGCCGGCTCGGAGCAGTTGCTGGCGCGCATCGACCGCGAGGCGCAAGCGACCAACTGGGCGGTCTCGCCGCTGTGCCTGGCGGTCGCCTGCGAGTGGATCGAGGATGGCACCGCGCAGCGGCGTCTCGACTGGCAGCGCGAGGAAGTGCGTCAGCGCTGGCGCCTGGCGGCGCGCCTGCTCGGCCCGCGGATGCCGCAACAGCAGGCGGCGCCGCACCTGTGGTTGCAGACCTCGGACAGCGAGTCGCTGGCGGCGGCCTGTCGCGCGGCCGGGGTCGGGGGCGCGCCGACGGAGGTGTTCGCGGTGGGCCACACGCCGCTGAATGCCGTGCGCATCAGCCTGGCCGCCGCCCGCAGCCGCACCGAGCTGAAGCAGGCGCTGGAGCGGGTGGTCGCGCACTGGCCCTAGCGGGCGCCTGCTCGTCCGAGGGGGGATGACCGCCGTCCCCGGACGAGCGCGCTTGCGAAGCAGCGTCAATCGGTGGCAGCGTGGGCCATCGCTTCGAATGGCAAGACAAGGAATCCCGCATGACCGATCACGTTGCCGACGAATACGTCGTCGCTTCCACTGCCGAACAGGCGGTCGACCTGCTCACCGAACTGCACCAGCGCGCCGCCACCTCGCTGAGCCAGGCGCTCAAGCGCTACCTCAAGGAACGCGCCGAGCCCGATGCCGCGCAGCGCGCGCTGTTTCGCTACCCGGAACTGCGCCTGACCTACGCCACCCAGGGCGAGGCGGCGTCCACCACGCGCGCCTACGCCAAGGTCCAGGTGCCGGGCGTGTACCGGGTCACCGTGACCCATCCCGAGGCGTTCCGCGGCTACCTGCTCGACCAGTTGCGCCCGCTGATGAGCGACTACACGGTGCGCGTCGAGGTCGGCTCCAGCGCGCAGAACATCCCCTATCCCTACGTCGTCGAGCAGGGCGACGAGTTGGCCGGCAGCGGGGTGACGGCCGCCGAACTGGCGCGGGTGTTCCCCAGCACCGACCTGTCCGCCGCCACCGACTCGGTGGCCGACGGCCTCTACGACTGGACCGACACCGAGGCGCTGCCGCTGTCGCTGTTCGACGCCGCGCGCACCGACTTCTCGCTCAAGCGCATCCAGCACTACACCGGCAGCGACTGGCGCCACGTGCAACCGTGGATTCTGCTGACCAACTACCACCGCTACGTCGACCAGTTCATCCGCCACGGCCTCGAGCAACTGCGCGACGATCCGCGCTTCGTGCGCATGGTGCTGCCGGGCAACGTGATCATCGAACGCGGCACGCCCGAGGAGGACGCCCAGGCGGTGGCCGACGCGGTGGTCTGGCACCGCTACCAGATGCCGGCCTACCACCTGATCGCCAGCGACGGCCACGGCGTGACCCTGGTGAACATCGGCGTCGGCCCCTCCAACGCGAAGAACATCACCGACCACCTCGCCGTGTTGCGCCCGCACTGCTGGCTGATGATCGGCCACTGCGGCGGCCTGCGGCAGTCGCAGACCATCGGCGACTACGTGCTGGCGCATGCCTACATGCGCCGCGACGGCATCCTTGACCGCGTGGTGCCGCCGCACATCCCGATCCCGGCGCTGGCCGAGGTGCAGCAGGCGCTGCAGGAGGCCGCGGCGCAGGTCACCGGCGACAAGGGCGAAGCGCTCAAGCGTCGCCTGCGCACCGGCACCGTGCTGACCTACGACGACCGCAACTGGGAGCTGCACTGGGCCCACGAGCGGGCGCTGATCAACCTTTCGCGGGCGGTGGCGGTGGACATGGAAAGCGGCACCATCGCCGCCCAGGGCTACCGGCTGCGGGTGCCCTACGGCACGCTGCTGTGCGTCTCCGACAAGCCGCTGCACAGCGAGATCAAGCTGCCCGGCGCGGCCGGCGCGTTCTACGAGCGTGCGGTCAGCCAACACCTGAAGATCGGCATCGCCGCGCTCGACCTGCTGCGCAGCCAGCTCGACTCGCTGCACTCGCGCAAGCTGCGCAGCTTCGACGAGCCGCCGTTCCGCTGAGCCGCGTTCGGCGAGACCGCGTCCGGTGGGTTACGGCGCGGGCCATCGCGGATACCTGCAGCCGCACAGTACGCCTAACCCACCCTACGAAATCGGTTCCAACCCGACCGTAGGGTGGGCTTCAGCCCACCGAACGGCGTCCGGCGAGACCCCATCCGGTGGGTTACGGCGCGGCCCATTGCGGATATCCGCAATCGCACCGTGCGCCTCACCCACCCTACGAAATCGGTTCCAACCCGACCGTAGGGTGGGCTTCAGCCCACCGAACGGAGCTTGGCGAGAACCCATCCGGTGGGTTACGGCGCGGGTCATCGCGGATATCCGCAGCTGCACCGTGCGCCTAACCCACCCTACGAAATCGGTTCTAACCGGACCGTAGGGTGGGCTTCAGCCCACCGAGCGGAGTCCGGCTATTTGCTAGCGTCGAGCACCACGCGGTAGCGCGCCTTGCCGGCGCGCAGGTGGTCGATGGCGGCGTTCACCTGGCTCATCGGGAAGTGCTCGACCTGCGGCACGATGCCGTGGCGGGCGCAGAATTCCAGCATGCTGGCCATGGTCGCCGGCGACCCGACTGGCGAGCCGGACAGGCTCTTCTGCTGCGGGATCAGGTTGAACACGTGTACCGGGATGGCGCTGGGCACGATGCCGACGAAGTGCAGGCGACCCTTGGCGTTGAGCGTGCCGAGCAGGGCGTTCCAGTCCAGGTCGGCGCTGGCGGTGACCAGCAGGAAGTCCAGGCTGCCGGCGATCGCCTTCATCGCCTGGCTGTCGGTGGAGGCCACCACCTTGTGCGCGCCCAGGCGCTGCGCCTCTTCCTGCTTGCTCAGCGACGAGGTGAACGCCGTGACTTCGCAGCCCCAGGCGTTGAGGAAGCGCAGCGCCAGGTGGCCGAGGCCGCCGATGCCGACCACGCCGACGCGGTCGGTGGGCTTCACGCCGAACTCCAGCAGCGGGCTGAAGACCGTGGAACCGGCGCAGAACAGCGGGCCGGCGAGGCTCGGATCGAGGCTGTCGGGCAGGGCGATGGCCCAGGCCCAGTGCGCGCGCACCCGGTTGGCGAAGCCGCCGTTGCTGCCGACGATGGTCGGTTTCACCGTGCGGCAGAGCTGGTGCGAGCCCTCCATGCACGAACTGCAGTGCATGCAGCTGCCCTTGTACCAGCCGATGCCGACGCGCTGGCCGAGCTTCAGGCCGCGGGTCTGCTCGCCGAGGCGGACGACGGTGCCGACCACCTCGTGTCCGGGCACGAACGGATAGCGCGCGTTGCCCCACTCGTTGTCGATCATCGACTGGTCGGAATGGCAGATGCCGCAGTATTCCACGGCGACTTCGACGTCCTCGGCGCCCAACGGGCCGGGGCTGAATTCGTGGCGTTGCAGCGGCTCGCCGGCGGCCATCGCCGCCCAGCCGGTGAAGGTATCGAGTACGGATTCGGAAGTGCTCATGCCAGGCCCTCGCGGTGGATTGGAACGTCCGGGGTAGCATAGCCGGCTGCCGGGAGCACTGGGCAGCTGCATAAGCGGCGGCAATGATCCAGGCGTGCCTCAGTTACACTGCGCGTCCCTTCGACGCCCTGGAACGTGCATGCCCCGTCCGCCCCGATCGCGCCCGGCTCCCCGACGAGTGGCCAAGGCGCCACCTGCCGAGCCGCGCCTGATCCTGCTGAACAAGCCGTTCGACGTGCTCACCCAGTTCCAGGACGAAGCCGGCCGCGCGACCCTGAAGGACTTCGTCGCTGTGCCCGGCGTGTACCCGGCCGGTCGCCTGGATCGCGACAGCGAAGGCCTGTTGCTGCTGACCAACGACGGCCGCCTGCAGGCGCGCATCGCCGACCCGCGGCACAAGCTGGCGAAGACCTACTGGGTGCAGGTGGAGGGCGAGCCGAGCGAGGAGCAACTGCAGCGTCTGCGCGACGGCGTGGCGCTGAACGATGGCCCCACGCTACCGGCCGAGGCGCGGCGTCTCGACGAGCCGACGCTGTGGGAGCGCCATCCGCCGGTACGTTTTCGCAAGAGCGTGCCCACCGCCTGGCTCGAATTGGTGATCCGCGAGGGGCGCAATCGCCAGGTCCGGCGGATGACCGCGGCGGTCGGCCTGCCGACCCTCAGGCTGGTGCGCGTGCGGATCGGCGAGTGGACGCTGGACGGCTTGCAGCCGGGCGAATGGAAGGATTTACCGCTGCCGAAGGCCTGAGCGTGCCGGCGGTGCGCGCGGCGCACCCTACGCGAGGCCTGGCGAACCGACGTAGGGTGCGCCATGCGCACCAAGGGCCACAACACGCACACGCACACGCACAACCGTAGGGTGCGCCATGCGCACCAGAAGCTAGAAGCCGCCTTCGAGGCCGGCGACCACCAGCGATTTGATCAGGAATCCGGCGACGCCCAGGCCCAGGGCGAGGAACAGGATCATGGTGCCGAAACGTCCCGCCTTGGACTTCTTCGCCAGGTCCCAGACGATGAAGGCCATGAACGCGATCAGCGCCGTGACCAGGCTGTACATCATTATTTCTTCGAACAGTTCGGGTTGCATCGGGATCTCCGGGAGGTGTGCCTCGCCCGCGTCCGGCAGGCGCGGCGCCTGGCGCGGGGCCGGCGCAACGCGTCACGAACCACACCGGCACGGCGAAGCGCGGCGATTATACGGCAAGCCCGCGCTCATCGGCTCAGCCGCGCAGATGGCCCAGCGGAAGCTCGGTGCTGCCGAGCACCTGATCGAGCACGAAGGCGGAGCGCACGCTGGTGACGCCTTCGATGCGGGTGAGCTGGCCGAGCAAGAATTTCTGGTAGTGCTCCATGTCCTGCACAACCACCTTGAGCTGGTAGTCGGCGTCCATCCCGGTGACCAGGCTGCATTCGAGCACCTCCGGGCACTTGCGGATGATGTCCTGGAAATGCTCGAAGCGCTCCGGCGTGTGCCGGTCCATGCCGACCTGCACGTAGGCGGTCAGCGTCAGGCCGAGCTTCTTGCGATCCAGCAGCGCCACCTGGCGGCTGATGTAGCCGTCGTCCTCCAGTTGCTTGACGCGTCTGGAACAGGGCGACGGCGACAGGCCGATGCGTTCGGCCAGCTCCTGATTGGAGATGCGCGCGTCGCGCTGCAATTCGGCGAGGATGCGCAGGTCGTAGCGGTCCAGCTTGTCCATTTTTTCGGGGCTCTTTGGTTTTATTGCTGGGGATCATGCATGTGCGAGCTTTGATTGCGCAAGTAACGTCGAGATGGGCAATTTTAGCAATCACCTGTCGCCGCCGCGGGCGTACGCTTTACCTCAGTTTCAAGGCCCGGACGAAATGTCCACCCGGCCCGCTCAATCAGGCGGGTTGGCGCCGACGGTCCCACCGGGCCGCTCTGGCACCCGGGTCCGCACTGCCCAACCAGGCGGGCGACGAAAGCGGCGATATCCTCGCCAGTAACGGACGCGCAGTAAAAGGGGGAAGACCGGACGGTCTTCCCCCTTTTGTTTGGGCCGCGTTCGGGGCGAAACCTTCGCCCTCAGTCCGGATTCGCGCGAATCAGCCGCAACGCCTCGTCCACGCCGAGCGGCTGGCGCATGCGTTCGGCCAGCAGGGCCATGGCCCGCTGGCGCTCGCAGCCGACGGCGGCGGCGACCTGGTCGCCCTGGCGCAGCAGGGCAATGAACTCGAAGCGTTCCGGTTCCCCCTCGTAGACCACCTCGTCCCAGCGTTCGGCATGGCCGAGGTAATCGATGCGCTTGCCGAAGTGGAAGGTCCAGAAGAACGGCACGTCGCGGTAGCGCGCGTCGCCCCCGAGCATGTTCTGCGCGGCGATGCGCGCGTGCTGTTGTGCCAGGCGCCAGTGCTCGATGCGCGCCGGCTCGCCGGCGTAGGGGAAGCGCGCGATGTCGCCGGCCGCCCACAGCCCATCGGCGGCGCGCATGCCGGCGTCGACCGGCAGCGCGCCGTCCTCGTCGAGCAGGGCGTCATCGAGCATCGCGGTGACCGGGCTGACGCCCACGCCGAGCAGCACCAGCTCGGCCGGCAGCTGTTCGCCGTTATCCAGCAGCACGCCGTGCACCCGCTCGTCGCCGTCGAAGCGCAGCACCTCGGCGCCGCGGTGGAAGATCACCCCGTTGTCCTCGTGCAACTGGCCGATGGCCGCGCCGATGCGTTCGCCGAACGCGCTGGCGAAGGACACCTGATGGCGCGCGATGACGCTCACCACCAGGCCGCGCTGGCGCAATGCCGACGCGGCTTCCAGGCCGATGAAGCTGTCGCCGACGATCACCGCGCGGGTGCCCGGCCGGGCTGCCTGCAGGATGGCCTCGGCGTCCTCGCGCGAGCGCAGCAGGAGCACGTTGTCCAGGGTCGCGCCCGGCAGCGGCAGGCGTTGCGGCTCGCCGCCGGTGGCCAGCAGCGCGGCGTCGTAGTCGAAGTGGCGGCCATCGAGCAGGCTGGCCCGGCGCGCGGCGGCGTCCAGCTGCACGACCTCGCCGTGGATGCGCTGGATGTCCTGTTCGGCGAAGAACGTCTCGTCGCGCAGCGCCGGCCCCTCGGCGGGCGGCACCTCGCCGGAGAGGACGAATTTGCTCAGTGCGGTGCGGTCATAGCCGGGCCGCCGCTCCCGGTCGATCAGCAAGAGTTCGCCGGCGAACCCCTTCTCGCGCAGCGCGGCGGCAGCGGCGGTGCCGGCCGCCCCGGCGCCGATGA